>JALSNP010000020.1 GCA_026986935.1 Pyrodictiaceae archaeon
GCTGGCTCGCTGAGTGGGCTAGGAGAGTGGCCGCCGAGAAAGGCGTGGTCGTTGAAGCCCTTATAGACGGTGTTGGCGACCCCTTTACATACCCCTGGCTGCCAGACCTAGTAAGGTTGTTGAAGGAGACGGGTGTTGTAGGGAGCGTTGCCGCCGAGACCCATGGCGCCACCCTGAGCAAAGAGCTGATCCATAGGCTCGAGGAGGCTGGGCTTGACCGCATAAACCTTAGCATAGAGACTCTTGACCCCGAGAAAGCCCGTAGGCTGACAGGCACCCCGTGGTTCGACGTGAGAAAAGTAGTAGAGGTTGCTGAGTACGTTGCCCGCGAGACCAGCATCGATCTCCACGTTACCCCGGTGTGGCTACCAGGCATCAACGACGAGGACGTGGTAGAGGTAATCGAGTGGGCTTATCGCATCGGCGCCGGGAAGCGGTGGCCCCCCGTGACGATACAGAAGTACATTAGGCACCGTTATGGCAGGCACCCTCCAGGGGTAAGGGAGCCTAGCTGGGAAGAGTATTGGCAATGGCTAAGAGACCTAGAGAGACGGACCGGGAAGAGGCTCGCGTGGAGCATGGACGAGTGGGGTATGAGGTACGCGCCCCGCATACATCACCCTATAAGGAGAGGGGCTAGGGTCAAGCTACAAGTAGTGGGGCCTGGGTGGCTGAGAGGGGAGCTACTAGCTATAACGCTTGATAAGAAGCGCGTAGTCACCCTCGTCGCTAGGAAGACCAGGCTGGAGCCAGGGAGCCTCGTCCTCGCCAAGATAATACATGACAAGGATGGGATATTTATAGCGAGACCCCTGTAGCCTATCCGCAAGGAGCGTTGCCCAGATAAGAGCCCCAGGGGTACAGCTAACCCATTAGTATAGGAGAGGGGCTGGTATGCCGCGTATACGTGTAAAGCTCTTCGCAGAATACTACGAGCTAGCGCAGAAACGCCACATAGTGGAGATAGATGCTCCGAGGGAGCTCACAGTGATCGAGCTAGCTAGGCTCCTTGAGGAAATGTTCCCCGGGCTGCGCGGCAGGCTGGTGAACGGGGAGAAGATAGCCGAGGAGACAAAGGTACTGGTCAACGGGAGGCTCATAGACTGGCTGGATGGGGAGAAGACGAGGCTCAGAGACGGTGACACGGTGGCATTCTTCCCACCTGCTGCCGGGGGCTAGCGGGGCACGAGCCCCTTCACAAGCCCCAGCAGCTCCTCCACGTGGCGGCGCCTAGCCTGTCTAGCTCTGCGGCGCTCCTCATACTCTTTCTGGAGAGGCTCCGGCACAACTGGTCTCCTGCGAGGGGGAGCGGGCCTGCCATCAGGGCCTATAGCTACTAGTACCATGTATAGCTGGGCAACAGTGTTGCTCCTATCCTCTATCGGGTTCTCGGCAACAACCTTGACCAGCACCTCTAGGCTAGTCCTACCAACCCCGGTAACACCTGCCTCGACTCGCAGCAAGTCGCCAACAAACGCGGGGGAGACGAAGACGGCTGCGTCGAAACTAGCTGTCACAACCGGGCTACCAGTAGCCCGGATAGCGGTTAGAGCACCGACCTCGTCAATGATATAGAAGAACTTGGTGGCATCAAGCACCCTGGGGAGAGAGAAGGTAGAATCGGGTAAAACCATACTATAGGTCTCAACCCTATAGGGCACATCAAGCCTCGACACATCGCCTCGAAGCCCACGGCTATGCTCTATAAGCCTCCTCCTCTCCGCGACCCATTTCTCATGAACACCGATGAGGGGCTGAGCCTCAAGACTACAAGCATCAACCACGACACCATGCTCACGAGGCACCACGTTCTCATCAACACTAACATATGTCTGGACACTGAGACTAACCGGGCGCGAACCCTCATTCTCGAGCCCACGCGCCTCCGCATAACTAATAACATCAATAGTATGACGAGTAGCGCCAATAACCCACGAGTAGATATAGAGCATCTCGCCGACACGAACAGGGCTCAATATGAACAAGTAATCAATGGATCCGAGAACAACATAGCCACGAGAAGCCCGCATAGCAGCCATGGCCCCCGACTCGAGAACCCACCAAGCAAGCCTCCCACCATACAACGTCCCATAACGATTAGCATACCTAGGATAAACAGGCCGAACAACGTCAACACGACTAGACTCCAGACAAACCCTGCCCAAAGCCATATCCCTCTAAACAAGAAACAGTTACCAGGGGCTTAAGATAGAGTGCTAACAAAAGAGCAACTAGAACATATTTTTATTATATTTCAAATAATATTAATATAACTATGATTTTAGCTAATAATGTATCCATAGTAACAAGATGCTTATTGCATCGAAAACAGAGTATTATAAATCTTAAAAATAGTCCAAAGAGTATTGGCAAAAGACTATGCTTAAGCCAACAACCAATTATCTTTGCACCTCGATGCCGTGTTAATGCCTCCTTGAGCTATACCGCCTATGTTAGAGCAGAAGTCTTACCCTACTTCCTATTGCCATAAACCGGTAGGCGTGCAGGAAAATCTTTCCGCAGTCTCTCCATAGTCTCCTAAGTGTCTCTAAATTATGGGTCTACCTGGGTAGTGGTGTAGAACTTGTACCCGTGTTAACATCGCCAAGCCAATCAGCCATAGTGTCCACTAGCTTCTGCCTATTAGGCCGCGCCCCAGCCTCGTAGGTTAGCTCAGGTGCCTTGCTCAGAATCTGATTGCCAGACAATGTGACAAGAGTTTCGACCCCATAGGGTCTATATTGAGTTACAGCAGGAAGAGAGTCTGCGAAGGAAGCAGGTTTACTGTAGCAGAGACCATGGAGCGTATAATAACCACAGGCCTTTTTACTAAGCCGCTGCCCATGGGGCTTTAAGCGGGTGAAGAGTTTCTCCGACGTGTAATAGCACAAGTATATGCAAGATACTTGTATCCTTATTCTTGATTGCGTTATCTTAGAAGCAGTTTATGCATTTATAGATCCAAATCGTGATGGTATCACAAATTAGATGACCATGCTTCTTATCTCTGTACTATTAAGTTTAAGACTAAGTTGCGGAGCTTAGGCATCGCATGGTCGCAATGTTCAAAAATCAAAACTCTAATAATCCGGTCTCTACAATAGCTATCTGCTACTAATTTAGGAGCTTTATAGGATGTGTTTAGAACTTGAAAAATATTATTCTGGTGTTACGTTGTATATAACTGGGGCGTTGCGTAGGTGATGCTGTTTGACCAAAGCCGAGTATAGTGTCCGCGATGTCGTAGCCTACATGTTGCTGGCTCTTAGCGGTAGAGTACGTGGGCTAAAAAAGCTAGTAAAACTATTATTCCTTGTACAGTACGAGAGGCGCGGCTTATTATGGCGACGGGAGGTAGTTAAATACACGGTTGCTGATAGGCCTGCTACAGCCACAGAGTTCATAATATGGGAATACGGGCCGTTTAGCCGCGACATATACGACGTCCTAGATGATGAGCAATACTTTGAAATATTAGATCCAGAGCCGCCAGTAGTGATAGGACTGACGCACAAAGGTAAAGAACTAGCACAAGTAGCTGGAAAAAGGCTTCCCGAGCCGTTGCGACAGAGAATAAGGATCATTACAAAGCGCTATGGCAACTGGACTGGTGCTCAGCTAGCCGAGCACGTATACAAGATGCTCCTTCTAGACCCTGGTATCAAGGAGGAGTACATAGGGGTTAGTGTTGACAAGTATCTACGCGAACGCGGCATACAGCTTCGGGAGGAGGAACTAATCTAGCGGACACGACAACTATAAAGTCTTGAAAGAACATTACGTAAAACCCTTACAGTCTTTTTGGCAGCTTGGGGACCCTCGACCGAATCTATAAAGCTTATGTGAGAGCTGCCGAGCCCAATGATGTCTACTACGCTTCTCCATTCGCGCTCGCCCAGCTCCTTAGCAGAAAAAACTATTACATGGTATATGAGGCCAGTGACGTCTGGCAACCTGCGAGGAGGCACACCTATATCGTCCATAATTCCGCGAACACTACGTATGCCGCGGGTCTTGCTTTCAGCATACCCATATTGACGTAAGTGTAAACTCACAATACTGCTCTTGACTCCCTTTACTTCAATAACAACGAGCGTTTCTATATCTCGGCATAGCAGCGTAAAAGCGGTGTCGGCGCGCGACTCGTATACTCGAGTACTTCCTGCCCTGCGTATTATTATATGGAGTACTGGCTCAACCACAACACGACTAGCGCCTAATCTGTAAGCAGCTTCGGCAACGACAAGGTTGCAGTGAGGGATATTTCTACGCTTCATATCTATACGGAACTTTTCTCTTACGCGCCTCCTTGACGTGACTAAAGGCATCGCGCCCACACGCCCTAACGATATACGTAACTTTGTCATAGTTACGTCGTGCCTCAGCACACAACGAGAAATCATTGCGCAAACTGTAATGCACACCAGAGCCGCAAGTATCTAGGCGACTAAATTAAAGTCCTAAGGTAGCACGCTATGTTATAGATTAGAAAAGTACTAAATCAGCTGCAGGCCTAGCAAGACCGCTTACGGCAATCAGTATGGGTAGCAAATAAAGTGGCTTAGGATATAACAAAGGATGGAGCATTAGTGGTGCTGTGCCGCCTAGGGGGAGGCCACAGTACAAGGCCATGTTAGACTTCTGCCGATTCAACAATGCAGAGACAATAATCTTCTACGATGTCTCAAGGCTAGGCCGTAACCTAGAGGAGACCCTTTACGAGCTAAAGAGGCTACTAGAAGAGGGCTACAACGTCTACTTCGTCTATCCCGACTTCCTGAACCAGATTAATGACCCAATGATGAAGAAGTTCGTAATAAGCATGTTCGCATGGTTCGCAGAGCTCTACAGATACGACATAGTGCAGCGCACCAAGGCGGGTCTCGAGAGGGCTAGGAGACAGGGAAAACACATAGGCAGGCGCCCCGTAGAGATCCCACTAAATATCGTCAAAAAGTACATGAAGATGGGGCAGAATCTTTGTGATGGTCTTTTAGGGTTGTTTGGGTCCTTTTAGGGCTATGAGGTACGCTGACGCTACGTGTCTGTCTAGACTGTATCTCCTCATTATCTCACCATGTTCTCTTGAGTTTGTTGTCCCCCTAGGGTCTACGTAGGCGGCTAGCTTTGGTGCAATCTCTGGCTCAAAGTGCCTTGCGAAGAATGCGTCATGTACTAGGAGCCGCTCACCTGACACGGCTCTCGGCCTCTGACGGGTGTGTCAGTCCACATTAGAGTACTGTTGAGATGTGGAATTTAAAGCTACTAACGTGCCCGCTAGGCACGGGAGAAAACCGTGTCTGAGGAGCCCAAGGCTATGGTTAAGCTGAGGAAGAGGACGGGCAGAAGAGGCTACGAGAGCTACGAGGTAACAATCCCAAGGAGATCGTGGAGAGACTGGGCTAGAGGCCCGGGAACAAGCTAGTAGTAGAGCTCAAGGATCAAAGAGTTGTTATCTACAAGCTCCAGTCCCTAGGTCTACAGGCTAGCTATGTTCTTCTCTGAGACTTCTGTAGCTCGTATACATGGGGGTGTGGTTAGTTATGCCTTCCTACTATAAGGGTAGGCGTAGCTTCTCCTTCTGGGTGGACGAGGACCTGCTCATAGAGATGGATAGGATTGCCGAGGAGATGGGCTACAAGAGCCTATCCGAGCTCTACAGGGAGCTCACAAGGGAGATAGTAGCAAGCTACAAGGCCATGAGAAAGCTAGGCCTCAAAGGACAGGAAGCAAAACCATTCATATTCGAGTACGTAAAAGAAAAGCTACTAAGCCTAGTAAGGAAGAGGCGCTAGCAATAATCTACCATCTCCAGCCTCGGAGATTCTTCTCTCCTTATCAGTACTTACTAAGAATTCGATTAATCTGCTCCGCCTTTTTAAAGAAGACCCCAATATCCTTTATGATGGGGTAAGAAGTATGTGCTGGTTTACTGTGATTGATAGTAGTGGCCAGCCTTCGGACAAACTCTTCGTCATCACAGCATTGCTGCTGAAAGAAGAGCACATCCTAAGAGTTAGACGCGAAATAGACAGAGTCAAGTTGAAGCACAACCTCGGCAGCGATGTTGAGATCCATGCAAAGGAGCTATTCCATGGCAAAGGGTTCTTCTCGGAGATACGAGACCTAGATGAGAGGATGACAATAGCTAAAGACGTGTTGGATATTCTTGATAAGCTCCAACCGCCGCCAAGAATTGTTACAGCGTTAGGCATAGGGCCCTTCATTGAAGAGTACGAGGCACTACGTACCGGGCTTACATACCTATTGGAGCGCGTAGCGATAGCATTTGACAAGTTCTCGGATAAAAACGAGCTACTCGTCATACTCATAGACGAGTCTACGTACAAACGTGACAAGATAACATCACTATTGATAAACAATGTTGTGAGCAAGGGGGACTATGCCAGTAAGTGGCCAGTATCTAGGCGCATCATTAGCAGACCTATATTCATGGACTCTAGGAGAGAAGCTGCAATACAGCTTGTTGACCTCATCGCGTACATTATCCGCAGAGTGCACTCCAATAAGAGAACCATTGCAGGCAGAGATCTAGGCCCACTATACGCTACCGTAGAGCGGTATCTGGATAGATGTCGTGACGGCCGGATAGAGGGCTGTGGCATCAAGTTCTTCAGAAGCGAGAAGTAGAGGGTTGAGCTAGGGGCCGCAGGGCCCGGCGAGCCACCGGTACCCTGCGGGGGGCGAGCCACCCCAGTAAATAGTAAGGAGCTGGGGGTCAAAAGTTTCCCCCTTTATAATAGCTGCGTGCTTCCAGCATGCTTCAGCCTAGGATTCCAGCTTGTATATGAATAGGCCTTTCTTGCCCTCTTTCTCAGCGAGTTCTACCACTAATTTGTCTCCTGGCTTCCAGCCAAGGAGATCTACACAGTCCTTGGGGGCTGTTATCATGTATGTTACGTAGCGGTCTCTGCTCTTCTTTGCCTGGAGCTTCACTATTGTCATAGCTTGTTCCTACCCGTTTCTGGTTGGAGTCGGGTCGGAAGATTTATATGAATTGGGACAACCTTATTCCTACCGGAATAGGTGCGGAGTAGGGTTGGAAGCTGTGTATGCGAACCAGGCAACGATAGAAGAGGCAGACTAGCCAGGAGCACCAAGCCAAGCATAGCCCTCTGATAATCAAGGCGGATTCGCATACTTATGTTTCACGGCTGCGACGCGGCGCATGAAACAATGGAGTTGCTAGAGGAATCCGAAAGGAAGAGTGATGCGGGGTTGGTGCCGCGGCCGGGATTTGAACCCGGGTCACGGGCTTGAAAGGCCCGCATACTTGGCCGGGCTATACTACCGCGGCGACCGCGCAGCCATGTTGGGTCTTATTCCTCTTTCCTTAATAGGGTTATATAGTTATTGGTGATTTTGCTGCGTTGAGGATATGTCGCTGAGAATCAATGGTAGAGTATTAGGGGTTGTTATTGTATAGTTTGTTGTTGCATTGTGTTTTTTGTTTACTTTGTATGCCTTATTACATGGATTGTAGCGATGCCTAATTATTTTTCACTATATTTGGATGAATTGTATTGAGTTGTTGTGCTTGGTACTTTGAGTTTGATGAGAGATTAGTGTTTTTGCGGTTCTGTGGCGGGTTTTCTGCTACCTGGGCTTTAGCGGTACCGTTGCCGTGGCTAGGTCTGTGGATAGGGTTAGGGCTGCAGCGACTGGTCTTGTCGCGTTTCTAACTACTATGCTGAGTGTCTCGCCTGGCCCGAGTACTACTGGGAACCCCGTTATTGTTGCTGAGCTGCCTAGGCTTGTGACAGTAGCTGTTATTCCTAGGCTGGTTAGGTTCTGCGTCCTATCTATTGCTGTGAAGGAGTTGTTCGCCCATATTATGTCGAGGCTTGTTATTATTACTGCTCTAGGGGCGCTGGATCTGGCCTCTATGTAGAGGGTTCTTGTAGGCTCGTCGTAGTGGTAGGAGGCGTTAAGGGATAGGGCGAGAACCGTTGCCTCTAGCCTTGTTTGGGCCGTCTGGGACGCTGTGTTGAGGATTTGTTCTTGTTGGTACTGGAGATAGAAGTACAGCGCTATAATGGCTAGTAGGGCTATTGCTAATAATACGCCGCCAATTACGGTAGCTATGCCCCTAGATCTTTTTCGCAATAGCATGGGCTTCGCCGCCCTCATAGACTAGCTTGACTGAGGCAATGCGTGCCCCTGGGGGGAGGCTGCAATCAATTATCGCGGCCGCGTGGTAGGGTAGTACTGTGCTAGGAGGCGGTGGGAGTAAGGTGCCATTGGCGAGGCGGGCGCTGCACTGCTTATTCCATAGAGTATTGTTCACGTAGATAGCCTCTATGGTTACTGGGGCTCCCGCGGAGACGACGACAACGTGTAGGACGCTGTTTGCATCAATATAGGCGAGCGCTACAGTCAGATCCTGTATTGATCGAAGCTTTGTCTCAATAACGTTCTCCTCGCCTTGCTGGGCAACAAGTTGCGTATTATCAATTATCCGGGAAACTACTAGAGCACCGACGCCGAGCACAATAATAGCTAGCAACGCGGCTGATACGTGCTCACTTATGCCGCGGAGACGGTGCATGACCGAAACAACCCTTTCACGTAAATCATGGCGAGACGGGGCATAGCTTAGCTATCTTATATTATTAGTGTACACTGTGTTTCTCCAACAACTGGATAAGTTGTGCTACTTACTTATACGCATACTTCCAGTACTTCCGAGAAACTATGAAAGCGCTCAACGTAAGCCTCTTTAACCCTCCGAGAAATAGGGGTATCCCTACATGGTTGCGGCGGTCGTCTAGCCTGGACTAGGACGCCGGCCTGCCAAGCCGGAGATCCCGGGTTCAAATCCCGGCCGCCGCACCAATTCCATCCATAAAATAAAACTTTGCTATTCCCATATCTATTATTAGTTTTCTCTGAGAGTCATTGCCGTTTTACTAGTTCTTCGCCTATTAGTCTTCTTAACGATTCCCGTATAGGGTCTCGTTGCCATATAACTATGACTGTTTTACACCCCGTTCTAAGCCTTGAAAACATGTCCCGATAATAGTCTTCCAGGCTTGGTGGCACTATTATTAGGTGTGGTATTTGGGTATCTAGGCAGCTTGCCATTATTGCTCCGAGCTCGTATTGTCTCAGCATGCTTGACCCATTACCGAAGAGCATGTTTACCGCTAGTACCTCCTTATTTTTCGTCGTAAGTACTAGGTCGTGCAAATAGCTTGTACCCGTCGAGCCCGTGACTAAGCTTGAAATCTTATAGTCGAAGCCGAGGCCTCTGACAGCCTTAACTATTGCTGAATAGATATTTGGTTCTAGGCCTTTTTGCGCAGCCTCACTCTCTATGCCTAGGCCTTTTTGAAGAACGCGGATAAGGGAGAGAAAGAACACACCTTTTCGCGTTATGTTGTACATGCATATGCCTCTTTGACACATAGTTTCTATGAGACCTAGATTGTGTAGAATTGATGACAGACGGGTAAAGCTTTGGGGATTTAGGTTTGCTAGGTGCATCAGCCTTGTTTTACGTATTGGGCCTTTTCGGTTTAGTATTGAGAGTAAGTCGCCGAGAATAATGAGCACGTCCCTGCGGCTTGACCTAGTCATTATTATTACAACTCCTACTACGCATGGCTATATGATGTTTGCAAAAATAGTGCTCCCGAATGTATAGAGTTTTAAGGATGTTTATTAGAGTTGTGTATTCTCGCTACACAAGGTATAAAAGACTCCTCTGAAGAAAATGATGGCACCTCCTAGTCACAGTGATTTCTCGTAGATGGGGCCGAGGAGTTATTCCGGGCCACTAGTTTTGCGCAGATTGACAAGCCGGAGGATATTATGCATGCTAATCCGTGTCTCCTAGCTATGAATAATGGTTGCCCATTTCTCTCCGCCAAGCGTGCCAAATCCTCTAGGTTCTCTGCTTCTAGGTATTCTTTAGGCGGTTTGCTTAGCTCTACCATAGGGACTGTTAATGAGCTAAGGATTTCTCCTGGTTCATGGCTACCACTTCTCGCGTAGAGAGCTGCCCCGGTTAAAGCTGATATGATTCCTATTGAGAATATTGCGGTAAGTGTTTTCCTCCAGGAGGTTAATGAATCGTGTATAACTGGGCTCTGTTTTATGGGCAGAGATGCTTTGCTTGTTCCCTGATCACTTGTAATTGTTACTTTGTAGAGGGGCTCGTTGTACCCCAGGCTTATTTTTATCGCTGGGTTCATTGTTATAGTGGTGCCAGCTATTCTGGTGCTTGCCTCGAGTCTTAGCTCTAGATTTGTGTCAGTAGTTACTGGTAAGCCTATGCTGTGGAGAAGCGTTATTGACGTATTCTTTGCCTGGGGGAGGCCAAGCTCTATAACGATTTTTCTCCCCGGTAGCGTTTCCCCAGTGGTCTCGTTTAGCTTAATTGTGAAAGGCCCAATATTCAGTAGTCTTAGAACCTTGTATCTTATTGGGGAGAGTGTGGTCCTGGGCTGTGTTTTTACAGTGAAGCTAAATACTCCGTAGCTCTTGTGGACAAGCTTAGCTGGTATAGCTCCTTGCGATGTGATTGTAGCTGAACCGTTGGGGTATAGTAGGTTCTTCTCCGTTAGCGCATAAAGACTGGCTGTTGCAGCGTAGTTAATTATAAGCGTGTTATTAGCTTGCTTCATATTAGTGCTTTTGTTCTTGGCTATGATTAGGCTTGTTGCAGAAAAGGCTGCTAGTCCTAGGCCAACGATTATTAGTGCTATTGCGACTATATGGAGTTTTTTCTTCTCCAAGACTATTCAACACGCGAAAATTAATATAGCGCGGGCGCCACTTTGTATGTACTCCTCCTCTCCTATTCAATTTTCCGGCGCCCATATTATCTAACGTGGTCTTTCTTTGACGCGTAGCGCCCTTATGATGGTAGGAGCCATTATTAGGGTTATTATGGATGCTAGGAGGAGCATTTGTGCGAAGAATATGCGGCCTCCTAGAAGCTTCGCCGTAATTATGAGCGGCAACCCTATGTAGGGTATATGTAAGTAAAGCTGGCCAATTACCTGGTTTCTTGTGATAGGGTTATCAGGAGCATTGTTTGCATCACCTTTGGTGATTATTTTGTCGTTAGAAACATTGATTACTCTGTGGAGCACTACTAGGCCGGACGACTTATAAGCTATTATATCGCCAACCCGTGGGAGGGTGTTTGCCCGCTTCACCACCACTATGTCTCCTATTTTGATGGAGGGCTCCATGCTCCCGCTGAGGACTATCATCGGCCAATAACCCTTCCATAGAATAGCAAGGAATAGGAGAACTGCTAAGGCTGCTGCTATAACGGTTCCAGCCCCCGGCCCTTTCTCCGCTATGTGGCCGCGTGCTGTTGCTATACGTGAACTGGTGTAGACTACTACGAGGAGGGATGGGAGAATTACTAGAAAGCTTAGTAACGCTAAGGGGAGGAACGGGAGAATGGGGGAAGCTATAGCGGGGAGCCTTATCCCGAGCACGTGGCCTAGCGCAAGCCACCTAGAGCCGTGGCGTAGTAAAGTGAGCGTGCTCGCCAGTAGCGAGGCAAGAGCCATCATTTCCAAAACCGTATTCAGTAATAACTGCCCAGAAGTCGCTGATAAGATGGAGCCTAGGTCAGTAAACATTCCTAGGAACAGGAGCCCAGCCAAAGCCCCCGAGAGGGCGCGCCTCGTCATAGAAATGCTTGGGCACACTACTTCTCCGAGCCCTAGTACTGCAAGCACCATTAAGGGCGTATCAATCACTAGGTTGAGAAGACCAGTCACAGTATTGGGGGCATAACTGTTCACAGCTAGACCGCTACTTATACCGAGTACGACTAGTAGGCTATACCAAAGGCTAAGCGAGACAACTACAGCTGATACCAATTCCTTTCGGAAAGCCCCTGGACAGAGGCTAATACTACGCACTAGCAGCGATACTAGAGCCATAGCCGTGAGCGGCTCAAGGAGCCTTAAGCCCGGGTACCCGTTACCAGTAAAGACGAGGCCTATCAAAGATAATTCTATAATCATTAGCAGAGCTGTTATCGCGCTTATCCAGGTACTTGGCTTATTTACCATTACTTGATCCCTATCGTAGCACTCGATAAATATCTTATTATTTTTAACAAAAATATAAGAAGCAGAGAAATAGAGGGGATTCCCCCTTGTCTTAAAAACTAGATGTTATATTAGTGGGGTATACTGGCGCTATACTCGTTCCACTGTATGGCCTGCATTTGTACTAGGAAGCTAAGCGTGGAGCCCTGCGGTGCTGCCTGGAGCACTGTTAGGTCGAAGCTTATGTCGGCGCACTCTCCTGGGTGCAGCTGCTTACCGAAGTTATCGCCCCACCATATCGTTAGATCGGGGAGCGTGTCATTGTTTAGATCAACCTCGACGCCCTGGTGTAGTTGTTGTTCATTTATCTCGTAGTAGTAGTGACCGTCCACTAGTACCCGCCATATTTTTACTGGTACTGTGCCATCGTTACAGACCTTAAATGCTATATGGGTATAATACCATGGGTAAACATTACGTAGAGTAACGTTTAGCGCATCACTGTCGCCGTCACCATCGCTGTCAACTAGCGCTACATTGGTGCACCCAACATCCTTGCCCTCGGGGGGCGCTAGCTGCTCAGCGAATGGGCTTGGGTAATGGGAGGCGTTCCAATCGTATCCGCCTGACTGGCCGTAGCCTGGTGGTAGCCCGCACGCATCTAGGTATATTAGTGAGCCATTTTGTATCTCTATATCAACTTCCCCGGTGCTTGCCACACCGTTTACTTCTAGCGTCTGGCTCCACATCGAGTACGCTACTCCTATCGAGACCAACATCACTGCTATAATTGATAATGCTATGCCTATTCCCTTGCTCATATACATGGGTTAACCAACTCACATACTTACATACACTGTTTACGTATTTGAACAATGTATGGAGAAGCAATGCCTCCCCATACGCTACTGCAAAAAGGTTTCCCGATACCCTACGTTAACTATATTGACTAGCCTGTTCCTGCCACGGGTTATGGTCCTGTTACTTCGTTCCACTGGGCGAATGTTAGCGTCACTGTGAAGCTGTATGAGGAGTTCTCAGCAGCGCTTTGCGGCACGAATACTGATATCTGGTATGTGCTTGTGTCGTCTGGGTGCATTTGTGTGTGCTCGGGCGTGATTAGTGATACTGATAGTGGTTCGTCAGCGTTTACTGTAGAGTTGTATAGCTTTACTGGTATCGTACCTATGTTTGTTATGTTTAGGCTTATTACTGGGTTGTAGCCTGGGTACGCGTTGTCTATGGTTATGTTTAGTGTTATTGCGTTACTGTCGCTGTCCACCTCGGCGACCTCTATGTTGCAGCTTGCTACATCCTTGCCCTCACTGTTATTGAAATTCGAGTTTGGTAGCTGTGGGTCTGGTCCTTGGTCGCTGCAACTCCAGCCAGTGAATGCTACTTTTACTTCCCCGGTGTTAACGACGCCGTTTACTTTTAGTGTCTCGCTCCACATCGAGTATGCTCCTATTATTGATGCTAGCATTACTCCTACTATGGCTAGTCCGAATACTATTCCTTTCATATTGTCTCAGCTCACTCTTTGTCAGGTATAGAAAGTGATAGGCTAGATATAAATAGGTTTTACATTAGGAGAAAATATTAGCTCTATGTATTACCAGTATATATGACGAATACATACCCTAGCGAAGCATGATCACTATATCGTTTACGTTTATGCCCGTGTAGCCGCCCGTGTCTATGAAGTCGCCGATGAGCGAGAAGAAGCCATAGGAGTTGTTCGTGTATAGAAACTCGTTCAATGATAAACCTTTCTCTATTGCTTTTACCGCGGTGTTTTCATCCACTATGGCGCCTGCTACCGGGCTTGAGCCATCAACGCCGTCAGTACCTATGCAGGCTGCAACGTAGGCTGGTTTCTCTCCTAGATCGAGCGTGGATTTGAGCAGTGATAAGCATAGCTCCTGGTTCCTGCCCCCAACGCCTCTCCCCCTCACGGTTACCGTTGTCTCGCCCCCCGCTACGAGGGCCTCGTTCTCGCCTAGCCTCTCAGCCACACCTGCTAATAGTTTGGCGACCTCGCGTGCCTCGCCCCGCATCCTATCAGTTAATATAGACACGCTGTAGCCACGGCCGTGGAGAAAGTCTTTGGCCGCTACGAGGGCGTCGAGATTCCGCGCAACAATCCTGGTAGTCACTAGAGGAGGTGACTGGGGCTTTGGTCTCTTCGCCCAAGCCTTTCTCACCAAGTCTATATAGTTGCCTAGCCCGTAGGAGGCGAGTATTCTCTCGGCCTCGGCTATGCTGGGCATGCAGCCGGGGACTGTGGGGCCGGAGGCTATGTAGCAAGGGTTGTCTCCCACAACGTCGCTCATCACTAGGTTGATTATTCTCCTAGCCCTCGTGTACGCCAGTAATCCTCCGGCTTTGATACATGATAGCGTTGATCTCACAGCGTTGAGCTCGTGGATACTAGCGCCTCTGAGCATAAGCATCCTTGTCATCTCTTTCACGTCTTCTAGTCCTATGCATGGCTTCTCTACGAGAGCGCTACCACCCCCCGATACTAGGAAGACAATGGTAGCGTTCTCCGGGATTTCTTGGAGAAGCTCTATGATCTCCTCCGCGGCTCTCACGCTTCGCTCACTGGGCAGCGGATGGTCAGAGACCAGGACCCTTACTGGGCCTATGCGGCTGCGGGGCGCCGCTGGGGCGACTACTAGGCCTCCGTCAACCCTCCTAGCTATGCTTAGAAACGCTTCCGTCATCGTATACGCGGCTTTCCCGAAACCAATAACGTACACGGGACTGTTCTCGGGAAGAAGCAGATTCTCTACAGCGGCGGGGATACGGGTGCAGGGATGAACAGATCTAAGACTGTGCTCTATCGCCTCTAGTACTATTCTGCGCTGCCTCGTGCTAGCTAGTTCATCGATATTGCGTATGAACCTACCGGGGATACTGCATTCCGGGGGTTTTGGCACAGACCTTTCCCCGGGGTACTCCACGAGCCCAGTGTTTACATAGGCTGCTCGTCGTTTTTCTAAGAACCTTTTTGTTACTACTCCTTGATGAAATGCTTCCTAGAGGCTGGTGGACAGTGGAGTATATCAGCCTAGGTAGGACGGGGCTCCGTGTATCGCGTATAGGGCTTGGCGCATGGCAGTTCACCGAGGCATGGGGGTTAACAGATTATCGTGCAGCGAAAGCAGTCATAGAGCGAGCCATCACTAACGGCGTGAACTTCTTCGATACCGCGATGCTCTATGGGCTTGGGATGAGCGAGGTCTTCCTGGGGAGAGCGCTGCGCGAGATAGGTGTGAAGAGGGACGAGGTCGTTGTCTCCACGAAAATACCCGGCGAGTTCCTAAACCCCAGTGATATCTATAAGTCTATAGAGAAGAGCCTAGCTAATCTCGGTCTAAGCTATGTAGATATATTATTGGCTCACTGGCCCCCGTGCTGGCATAACTTCCCTACATGCGAGTACGCTAGGGCATTGGAGAAACTAGTAGAGCTTGGCAAGGTTAGCTACCTTGGGCTAAGCGATTACCCAGTGGAGCTGGTGGAGAGTTTTCGCCAATGCCTAGCAAGGCACGATGTACACGTTCTACAGCTGCGCTATAACCTTGTGGAGAGACATGCGGAGAAACAGCACATCCCCTACGCTGAGAAGAACAACATGACCGTACAGGCTTGGAGCCCTATAGCGAAGGGTGCTCTAACGGGGAAGTACGAGCCAGGTAGTCTAAGGTTCGAGGACATTAGGTCGCGAGAGCCATTATTCCACCCGGACAACTACTCCAAGGTATGGAGGCTCGTGGAGCTGCTCCGAGAGATAGGCAGCAAGTATGGTAAGAAGCCTGTTCAGGTAGCGCTTAACTGGCTCATAATGAGCAGCCCCGTTGTGGTGCCGATACCGGGCGCGAAGAGGCCCGAGCAGGTAGACGAGCTTGTGGGGGCCACTGGGTGGAGACTAAGCTACAGCGACTGGAGGCTGCTAGAGGAGGAGTCGAGGCGTATAGAGATAAGCTACTCGGTGTTCTACCGTGAGAAAGAAGTAGCCATCTAGTTATCAGCACGGAGAAGCCTTTACCCTACCTGTGCACGGTGTTTTACCTTCACTTCTAATAGGCCGCGTAGCTTAGCCCCATGGTCTGG
>JALSNP010000021.1 GCA_026986935.1 Pyrodictiaceae archaeon
ACTCTCTGTCGCAGCAGCCTTAGCAAGCATAGTCTTACCAGTACCAGGTGGGCCGAAGAGCAAGATGCCTTTGGGCGGCCTTATCCCCATTTGCTCAAATACCTCTGGGTATTTTAGTGGCCACTCAACAGCCTCCCTCAACTGCTGCTTAACGGTCTCCAAGCCACCAATATCGTCCCAGTGAACCTCAGGCACCTCGATATAGATCTCTCTTATGAGGCTTGGCTGTACATACTTCATAGCCTCTATGAAGTCCGCCATGGTTACTTTTAGCTCTTTTAGCAGCTCTGTCGGTATTGGCTTGCTTAGATCGATCTTCCCGCTCTTGATGAACCGCCTAAGCGCGTTCATAGCCGCCTCCTTAGCGAGAGCTGCTAGATCAGCGCCCGTATAGCCGTGAGTCATCTCAGCTATTTTGTCGAGATCAACATCCTCGGCTAGAGGCATGTTACGTACGTGTACCTGTAGTATCTCTTTACGTGCCCTCTTATCAGGCGGCCTTATCTCGATCTCTCTATCAAATCGCCCTGGTCTACGGAGTGCGGGGTCCACTGCCTCGGGGCGATTAGTCGCGCCTATTACTATGACTCGGCCTCTTTCCTTCAACCCATCCATTAGGGTTAGTAGTTGCGCCACTACTCGTTTCTCTACCTCACCTGTTACCTCCTCCCTCCTCGGCGCTATCGCGTCTATCTCGTCAATGAATATTATTGCTGGGGCGTTCTTCTCGGCTTCCTCGAATATCTCTCTTAGTCTTTGCTCGCTCTCACCATAGTACTTGCTCATTATCTCGGGGCCATTAATAGCTATGAAGTATGCTCCTATCTCGTTGGCGAGAGCCTTGGCTAGAAGCGTCTTGCCGACGCCAGGCGGGCCGTAGAGGAGGATGCCCTTTGGCGGCTCGATGCCTAGGTGTTTGAACAGCTCTGGGTGCTTCATTGGCAGCTCCACTATTTCCCTAATCTTCTCCTTGGCTTCCTCGAGATCCCCTATATCCTCCCACGTGACTCTCGGTATTCCTCTGCGGCGAAGCTGCTCTTCTCTCACGGGCTCCTCTCTTATCTCCAGCGATGTCTGGTCTGTCACGTATACGAATTGCCCTGGTTGCGTCGCTACGACTACTAGTCTTAGGCCGGCTCCGAAGAACGGGATTATTACTACCTCGCCGCGTGCTAGTGGCTTCCTAAGCAGATAATCCTTAACATACTCTACGAAGTCCCGGCTAAACCTCATAGGCTCCGTGGGGGCTAGTACAACCCTAGTAGCTGGCTGAACATTAGCAGCACGACGAACCCGGACAGTATCACCTATAGAGGCGCCAATAGCCTCGCGGATAAAGCCATCAATACGAATAAGCCCAGGATCCTCATCAGGGTGAAGAGGCCAAACCTGGGCAACAGCAATACCCTTAGAACCCTCAATCTCGATAAAATCACCAACCTCAACACCAAGCCGAGCCATAGCCTCCCTACTAATACGAGCAATCTTCCTACCAACATCCCGGCTACGAGCCTCAGCAACACGAAGCTCTATCTCCGCTGACAAGGCTCCTTCTCCTAGGTTTTCTTACCCCCGGGGCCTCCTAATATAAACGTGGCCTATCTTTATCAATACCTAGGTGTCTAGCTGGTGAAGAATCGTCATTGCTTCGCTCTAGTTGCTTCACGGCTGCGCAGCGAGGACTATATTAACTGGCTGTACAAGAGCATGGAGAGCGTTCGTGATGTTCTCGGAGAGCCGCTAGGCGTTATCGATGATTCTAGCCTAGACACCATCGTGCCGAGGGCGAGAGAGTGCACGGGTCTCGTACTCTTCGTGGCCACTGGCGGAACCGAGCACATATTGCTCGAGCTACGCGAAAAGCTTAAAGAGAAACCAGTGCTGGTGGTAGCACTACCCTATGCTAATAGCCTACCAGCGGTAATGGAGGCCGCTCCTCTTCTAAGACGGTATAGGAGGACGGCTATTCACTACCTAGACGGCTTTGATGAAGCATCACTATACTCGCTTAAGACCGCCCTTAAGGGACTCGTTGTCGCTAGTAGTGTACAGGGTATAAGGCTGGGAGTGATTGGGGGCATAAGCCCCTGGCTAGTATATAGTAGGCTTAGCGGCGACGACGCTAAGAAGATAGGAATAGAGTTAGTCGATATAAAGCTTAGCGAGCTCAACGAGCTTTACGAGCGCCTAGATCCCTCCGAGGAGCTGTTGAAAACACTCATGGGTAACGCGGATAGGGTAAAAGTACCAGTGGACTCGGTTAAAAACGCTCTAAGAGTGTATAGTGCTCTCAAGGCCCTGATAGAGCGCTATCATCTCGGCGCTCTAACAATAAAATGTTTTGACCTAATATCAACGCTTAGAACAACAGCTTGCTTAGCCTTGTCGCTCCTAAACTCAAGCGGATTCGTAGCTGGCTGCGAAGGCGACGTGCCCTCGACGATAACGATGATCCTCTTGAGCAGAGTATCGGGGAAACCAGCCTTTATGGCTAACCCTGCTAGGATCAGGGAGCAGGAGGTACTATTCGCTCACTGTACCGCTCCCGTTCTCTACGGCCCTTACTGGTTATTGACGCATTTTGAAAGCGGTATCGGAGTCGGTGTATCCGTCAAATACCCCGCTGGTGTACCGGTGACGATTGCGCGCCTAGACCCCGCGTCTATGAGGCTACGAGTAGCGGTAGGAGTCATAGAGGCCTCTGGCTACTTGAGCGATAGGCATTGTAGGACACAGCTCCTCGTACGCCTCAGGGGGGCTAAAAACCTGCTAGACCGCAGCATAGGGAATCACTACGTCATAGTACCAGGCAAATACGTTGAGGAACTACGCTATACGGCTAAACTGCTAGGACTAGGCTTCGAGGAACTAGGCCAAGAGCGATGAGAGTTGCGTACTCCTCGACGGTTTTCCCCGATAACGAGGTTCTCCGGGTAGTAGCGACACCGTTTTATCTGGAGAACGATTCTTAACTGGATCCCCCTCATAACAATAGACGTGACGATAATGGCGAGGGGCTTAGCCATGGCCAGAAAGAAGAGAATAATCATAATGGGGGCTGGTGGAAGAGACTTCCACGTGTTCAACACCATGTTCCGCAACAACCCCGAATACGAGGTAGTAGCGTTTACTGCGACACAGATACCGGGCATCGAGTGGAGCAGGTACCCGCCCAGCCTAGCCGGGCCACTATACCCGGATGGGATACCGATCTATCCCGAGGAGTGGTTACCAAAACTGGTGAAGGACTTTGATGTGGACGAGGTCATCCTGGCCTATAGTGATCTCACATACGACGAGATAGGGCATAAACTTAGCCTCGTTCTAGCAACCGGCGCCGATTTCAGGATAGTTGGTCCACGCGACACAATGATACCTAGCTATAAGCCCGTCCTAGCAGTAACCGCTGTAAAGACCGGCGCAGGTAAGAGCACGGTATCGAGAGCGCTGGTACGCGAGATAAAGAGTAGGCATCTCGTACCAGCTGTTGTTAGGCACCCAATGGCGTACGGCGATCTCGAGGCCAAAAACCTAATAGTCATAAAGACCAGGGAGGATATATCGAGGTACCCACTAACCATCGAGGAGAGAGAGGAGTACGAGCCATACATAGACCTAGGCGTACCAGTTCTCGCCGGTGTAGACTACGGGCTGGTTACACGAGAAGCAGAGAAACTAGGAGACATAGTACTATGGGACGGCGGTAACAACGACTGGCCGTTCATAAAACCGGATCTATGGATAGTGGTAGCGGACGCCATGAGGCCTGGGCTCGAGGCATCAGCCTTCCCCGGCGAGGTTAATGTACGCGCAGCCGACATAGCGATAATAACTAAGGCTAGTGAAGCAGGCCCAGAGAAGGTTAAACAGGTCAAGGATAACCTCCTTAGGCTCAACCCGCGCCTCGAAATAGCGATAGCCGACCTAGAGGTGGCTGTGGATAAGCCGGAGATGATAAAGGGTAAGAAAGTAGTCGTGGTAGAGGACTCGCCGACAGTAACCCATGGAGGAGCACCATATGCAGCTGGCTACGTAGCTGCTAAGAAGTATGGAGCCGAGATAGTTGATCCAAAGCCCTACGGCGTCGGCGTGATAAAGGAAATGTTTGACACGTATAAGCACATGGGCCCGGTAGTGCCCTCGACGGGGTATACGGAGAAGCAGCTAAGAGATCTCGAGGAGACGCTGAGAAGAGTGCCCGCCGACGTAATAATAATAGCGAGCCCCGCGAGGATAGAGAACATGATAAATCTCGACAAGCCGTACGTCAGGGTAAGCTACGAGCTCAAGGTGCTCGAAGGCCCAACGCCAAAGGATATTGTCGATAAGCTGCTAGAGAGACATCCTCTACCCAGTCATTAGCCTAGTTCCTCTTTTCCCCACACCCTTCGCAACAATGGCATAGCGCTCTAGCCTTGATGAAGGGGAGTCCTTTATTCCGTGTCTATTCTCGTTGTTAGGTCGATCGGCTTAGCCCAATAAGGCGCGCTTGTCACAATAACGTCTACTCCCGTCGATGCGTACTCTTCTATATTGTCTAGTGTTATTCCTCCTCCAATAGCTACTCTTATCCTCTCATTTACTCTCCTTATCTCCTTTATAGCTATGCGTAGCTGGTCTGGAGACATGTGGTCGAACTGGATCTCGTCAACAATACCGCTCTTCGCGGCTCTTATCGCTTCGTCGAGGTCCTCGACCTCTATTACTACTTGGCGCTCGCCTATAATGGGCCTTGATTCTCTAAGCCTCTTGATAACACCGTCTATGCCGTTAGCTAGGCGCGTATGGTTGGGGAAGACGAGGATGGTGTCGCTTATACCGATGCGGTGGAGAGTCGCTCCTCCGCAGAGTACGCAGTGGTAATATAGGTGGCGTAGACCTGGGGGCGCTTTCCGTGCAACAGCTACTATTACGCTGGGGTTAGCTCTTCTCGCTTTCTCGACTAGTAGTTTACTGTATGTTGCAACAGCTGATCCTATCGAGACAAGTGTCTGTGCTATACGCCACGCAGCGTGTAATTGTCCCCCGGTTCCGCTGGCCCGCATTATTTCCTGTCCTGGTTCCCCCCATTCACCTTCCCTAGCCATCATCTCTATGCGTGCTCCTAGCCGGGTATAGACCGCGCTTGCCTCGTGGAGCCCACATATGATTGCTTTTTCGCGCAGTATTACTCTGGCCTTGGCGCGCTTGTTCACTATGCCTAGTATGCTTGTGGTGAAGTCCGTGAAAGGTATGTCTTCTCGTATCCATTCGTCCACGAGGCTTACTGGTAGGTGTATTGACCAGTTGCACTCGTTCATAGCTCCAACCCGTTGGCGCTATCCAATAGCATCACTCTTGCTTGTTGATAATAAGTATCCCCCCTAACTATTCAGCCAAAACTCGTTCTTCGCCTGGAAGCAATAGACTTAGAATACTCTCACTACTAACTGTACGCTTATACTTGGGTGAAGGAAGCCCTTGCCCAAGAAGAAGAGACGGAGAGAAGAAGAGGAGAGCAAGAAAGAACTATTGCTACCCAATCCCGAGGAGGGGACAATGCTATGCGTTATAACGAGGATCCTTGGAGCTGATCACGTGCTTCTCAGATGCCAAGACGGTGTCGAGAGGAAGGCTAGGATAAAAGGCAGCATGAGGAGAAGGGTCTGGATGAGGGAAGGAGATATAGTCCTGGCTGCTCCCTGGGACTTTAAGCCAGATAGAGCGGACATAATTCATCGATATACAAGGGATGAGCTTAAGAGACTAGTAGAGATGGGGCTTGTCTCTGAGGAGCTTCTAGAGCTCGCAGAGGAGCTTGCCTAGCCATGACTGGAGACCTAGACGGTGTTCCCGTCGCGTGGGGTGTAACTAGGCCTGGGGCGTAGACGTAGGGAGAAGAGAATCAAGGATAAGGATCTTTTTGAAACCGTTGAAGAGGTGTGGGATTCACAGACATTATTAGCAGCCTACGAGGTTATGCGGAGGCTACGCCTAGATAGGTTCGCTGGAGTGGTTAGCGCGGGCAAAGAGGCTAGAGTATATCGTGCCATAGGACGTGATGGGAGAGAATACGCTGTCAAGATCTACCTAACAGCTACCGCGGAGTTCCGCAAGAGTATCTATAAGTACTTGCTCGGTGATCCCAGGTTCCAGCACGTCGATATAAGTAATACCAAGAAGCTCTTCGCCGCATGGGCTCGTAAAGAGTTTCGCAACCTGAAAAGAATGCATGAGGTTGGCGTGAGCGTTCCTAAGCCCTACATGGTTTACCAGAACATCATTGTCATGGAGTTTATTGGGAGGGAGGGGCTAAGGGCTCCTCTTCTCCACGAGATCCAGAACGAGCTAACAAGGGAGGAGGCCAGAGACATATATGACCAGGTGGTAGATAACTATAGGCGAATATATTGCTGCGCTAAGCTAGTCCACGCTGATATGAGCGAGTACAACATAATGCTCTTAGACGATAAGATATACATAATAGATGTTGCCCAGGCAGTTAGCCTCGAGCACCCAAACGCTAAAGACTTCTTACTAAACGATGCACGAAACATATCAAGGTTTTTCTCCAAGCTAGGGGTAAGTGATGCAAACGACGTGGATAACGTTCTTCGCGAAATGACGCTATGCGAGGAGGTTAATTGCCTAGATGCTAGCGGGAAGAGACAGGAGAAAAACCAAACCGGGGTACCAGGAGATAACTACTAGGGAATAACCGAGAGGTGGGCTAATTGGACGACGAGAGAGAAGTGAAACAAGCAAGGAGTTATACTGTGCAACCGACTCTTAGACTCTATGCCAAGCTCCCAATAGAGCGGATCGGCGTGCTAATAGGTGAGGGAGGGAAAGTAAAGACGGAGGTAATGCGGAGAACACGGACAAGAATAACAGTTGATAGTACTACCGGGATGGTTATAATAGAGCCAGAAGCATCTGATGTGACCCCATTCATGGTTATGAAGGCACAGGAGTTCGTTAAAGCCATAGCCTATGGGTTTAGCCCGGAGCGGGCCATGAGGGTTCTCGACGAGGATCAGATACTAATAGTGATAGACTTGAAGCAACATGTTGGGGATAGCCCTAATCACTTACAACGTGTAAAGGGGAGGATTATAGGCGAGAAGGGCAAGGCTAGGAAAACCATAGAGGAGATGACGGGCACGTACATATCGGTCTACGACCACTACGTGGCAATAATAGGTGACTACGAGACAGCAAACATAGCTAAAGAGGCAATAGAGATGCTAATACAGGGCAGACAGCACAGCACCGTCTATAGGTTCCTAGAAAGAGCTATGTTCACGCTTCGTCGCACACGAATGACACAACTATGGGAGAAACCCTACGTGTAGCGAGTGAGGATGGCCAGGATTACAGACCCTTCCCCGGCTCCCCTAGGGGATGAAGACTCTCTCGAAGACCGATACCTATTTCGATAAAGCTGCTATTATGGAGTCCATGTCCGCTATATCGGTGTTTCCTAGCTTCATCATGATGTAGTAGTTTAGGTTCCTTGAGCTGATTATCAGTACTGGGAGCCCCCTTGCCAGCTCTAATGGTTTTACACGAATAGGCTTCGTAGCTATTGTTGCCGGGGCCGGGATAGTGGTGGTGCTCTGCGCCGAGTTGCTGCTCTTGCACAGCCCTATGATTCTATGGTATGTTTCTAGGGGTGTTAGGTTTCTTTGAGCTAGGTTCGCGTATATATTAATTGAGCGCCTATCCGTATTCGCCGCGTAGGCGGCTATTCCGAGGCCTATTTTTCCCCGCTCATATAGTGTGATGATATGTTTTAAGACGGGGCTATCTGCTTGGCTGCACATAGTGTCTAG
Source organism: Pyrodictiaceae archaeon (assembly GCA_026986935.1). Classification (GTDB taxonomy): domain Archaea; phylum Thermoproteota; class Thermoprotei_A; order Sulfolobales; family Pyrodictiaceae; genus Pyrofollis. The sequence continues at coordinate 7,815 of JALSNP010000021.1, forward strand.
GTTGCCTAGCACTATGAGTATGGTCGTGCTCCTCTTTCTAAGCGAGATGGTGAGGAGGGCTTTCTCTGGCACTGCATTCTTTCCCACCACGACAGCATTGACTATGCCTAGGTCGTAGAGAGTCCACCCCATTCGCTTGAACACGTAATAGTTGCTATTGATGCGCATCAGCGTGGGGGTTAACCAGCCCAGATCATAGCTACTATATAGAACCGGGGCTGGGAACACAGGGTTGCTCGGCAACGTGTGGTTGAAGCTGCTTATTATTGTTGCCGAGTTTATGCTCGTAGCTGCGCGAGTTGATAGCTCCGGTAGCTCGGATAGAAGCTGTGCCTTCTTTACGCGCACTAGGCTTGGTAACGGGTTGATGACTATGAGCTCTGCTCTCCGCTTATACCGGGGTGCTGGCATATCCTCGCCGCCATAGCTGTATGTTTCGTAAGCAAGCCTTGCGCAGATATCTGCGCGTATAGGGAAGTAGCCCTTACCGATACTAGTATTCACGATAATAGAGGAAAGCCTCTTTACAACGCTCTCTCCCTTCACAACCACGTACGGGTAAACGGGTAGCCCGTGAAGCCCTATATCGTCTTCATGCGCTACACAGTACTTGGTATAGCTGGGAAGCTTGCCTACCCATTCAGCGCTAAGCCGGAGTATCAAGTGCTCAGCCAACAAGCCCTGCCTATCAGTATATACAACTATTACCGCGTCCTTAGCCGATAAGCATCCAGGCGTAGTTATACGCGGGCTACTCCACCAAGCCCACCACATGGCAACCAATACAGCGGCCAGCAGCACTACACCGACTAGGAGGAGCACTGTATCCCTTCGCACACAGAATCTCCCGAGGATAACTCTACAGAAATAACTGTAATAACCCCGCTGCAAACAAAGACAAAAATACTACATGGAGGCTCCCCACAGAGAGCTGGGTAAGGGGCCGTCGTCTAGCTTGGTCCAGGATGCCGGCCTGGGGACCAGTCCCCGCGAGGGCCGGTGTCCCCGGCCCGCGTGGCCGGAGCGCCGGTGATCCCGGGTTCAAATCCCGGCGGCCCCACCATCCTCCTGCCCCATCAACCCCTTCGCAAGGGACTATTGGCTAAACCTGTGCTATATACTAGGAGTATGCACCGCTGATGCACTAACCATAATTCAGTGTAACAGGTTGCTTATTCTTCATGAGTTGCTAGCAATGGGTCTTCGTGGCACCATGGGTTCGAGGATAGGGGTTTTCGTATCAATGTTTATGGCTATATTTCTCCTCGTATTTATGCCCTTTACCTCGATTTGTAAGCCGGGAGAGCTGCTAGGTCCTAGAAGCTTTGTACTTGATCCTAGTTGTAAAGCCTCTTCGGTAACTGCGCTCATACTCTCCATAGGCATCGGGTTAGCTGCTGCCTGGATTGCACACAGTTTGACGAGTAGACGTTACCCCTTATGAGGCATTGGCTAGGTGCATGCATGGGTATTCTTTACAGCCCCTAGTACACCCATCTGGGTCGGGATTATCACTGGTATCCATGGCTGCCTTGATACGTGCTCGAAGAATGTCCTAGGGGGTCTGGGCACGAAGGCGTTATGGAATAAGGCTATGCCGTGTGGTCGTAGCTTATGGGCTAATAGCTCTAGGGCGTGTAGGTACTCGTTTTTATCGATATCTACAAAAGCTATATCGACTTCGCAACTACCCAGTTTCTCTAAGTACTTTATTGCATTCATTTCGACTACTTCGATCTCTACAGACTTTGTAGGGAGGTTGCCGAGCACCCTGCGAGCATAGCTTGCCCTAATCTTATCCTGCTCTACTGCAACAACTTTACACGCTATTCCGCGGCTCTCGCAAATAGGCGCGATGCCTGCTACAAGCCATAGCGTGGAATACCCTATGCCCGCGCCTAGGTCTAGTACGAGGAGCCCCTTGTCGGCACGCGAAGCATATGCATAAGCCATGCTTTGTAGAACGAACCCGTCCTCCTCGCTTATAGACGGGATCGCAAACCTCATAGACAAGTCGCGTACGGCACGAATATACTCGAACAATTTACCAGTAATATACGGGTCCATGGGCATCCCTTGTCCATCACCCAGGGTTATTGTATATGGTTATCTCTTGGGGCCTCTTGCTCTAGTAGTACCAGTGCAGCGGATAATAAGACTATAATACTGCCGATTATCTGTACTAGTGCTAGGTTCTCATGAAGAATAATATGGGCTAGCAGAATCGCGCCAACGGGTTCTAATAAAGACATTATAGCCACTTTATAGGCGTCGGTAATAGCTAGTGCACGGACATGCAGCAAGTATGGAATAATCATAGTGAATAAGCCGAGGTACAGGATGCCTATGATATCGCTACTGTTCGGTTTAGTAACGGGGTGCACCACTATTGCAACCATTATTGACGCGTATAATAGACTATGTAGACCAGTCTCGGCTACGCTAGCTCCCCTCCGCGAAGCCAGCTTTGCCAACAACATGTATGCTGCATAGGAGAGGCCGGAGCCCAAGCCATATAGTAGCCCGATGTACTGGCCCACGCTTACAGAGGGTAATGATATGAGCACAATGCCTAAGAAGCCCAATAATGCCGCTAAATAGCCTAGGAGCTTAACCGGCTCAGAGAGAAGGGGGCCAAGAAGCACAACCCATATGGGGGCTGTGTATAGGAGAATTGCTGCAAGACCCGCCCCTATGTACTCGATCGCCTTAAGGTATAGGACGAAAAGAGGCCCCAGGGAGAAAAACCCTATAATAAAAGACCATTTCCCGGGCCTATGCCGCGTGATAGCAATCACCGATAGCGAGGCTAGCCCGCCTAGAGCGGGGCGCCCCAGTATCAGCCAGCTAGCATGGGCCCCAGCTGATAGTGATAGCTTGTACACAATACCTATTGTGCTCCATAGGAGCGCGGCTGTGGACGCGTATACAGCCCAACGCACAGTACTAGGGCGGGGGCTTTGCTTCGCTAAGGAGGAGGCCATGTAACCACAGCCCAGAGCAACGTTACCACTATAAACATGGTGAGATACGCGATCTTCCCAAAATTCATCGCAAAACGGCCAGCTTATCTGGGATCAAGTCTTGGAGGGGTTACGCCTCTCTGACCCTGATACTTGCCACTATACGGTTTTGCCACCGGGCTCGTAGTCTTAACGAATAATACGTGTAGGAACCTCTGGCCAGGGTACAATCTTATGGGATACGCTGAGCCGATAATCTCTATTGTCACCTGGCCGCAGAACCCCGCGTCAATGACAGTAGGCGGTACAAATAATCCTAGACGGGCGAAGGTACTTCGGACATTAACGAGGCCTACAAGGTCGTCGGGCAAGCAGACCGTTTCTAGAGTGGTGGCGAGGACGTGCTCATACGGGTTAATGGTTATCCCTTTATCGGGGCTTGCCCTACGACATATATAATATCGCTCCTTGTCAAAGGGCTTCCTAGTATCAAGCTCCGGGGCCTTGTTATTAAAGCGGCAAAACTCTTCACCTAGGTGTAGATCCACCCCGTTTTCGCGTATAGTGTCCTCGAAGAGGGGGTCTATTCGTAGTAAGTTCTTTTGAACATACCAAGCTATATCCCTATCAGAAAGTATCATGACTGGTTCACCTGTCCTAAACCCCGGGCTCATGCTCCTCGCTGTTCCAGGCTGCTTCTCCTCAATTGTTTTCGATAAGACTATCCTCATATAAGAGGAATAGGGGTTATAGAGATAGGGCCTCTGGCCCGCTTATCCATATCATTGCACGTCCATGTACTTATACCGCAACATTCTATTCTTATAATAGCGTTGTTCTCCGTTCTCACCAATAATGCACCGCTCGGGGTGAGGCCGAGCGATACCCCCCTTATATCGCCTTTCTCGGTCATAACGTGGACGTTGCATCCTCTTAGGAGATCCCTCCTCGACGCCTCCCATAGACAGTCCTCGGGATCTGCTAAGGCTCGCCCTATCCCCCGGATCACGGAGACATATACATCGCCTAGCCCTCCCCTAAACCCGTAACTGGCTAGCTTGGTGCCACCTGGCGGAACAGGATTATAGACGTTAATCCCTACCCCTATTCGTAGCAACCCTGATCTATAAGTTATGAGTATTCCACCGAGCTTCCCCCTCCCAATATATAGGTCGTTAGGCCATTTAACACGAATAACCCGGCGAACTGATTTAGGTAATAATCTCTCGATCTCCTCGGCTACGCACCCCCCTACGGCCACGGGGAGCCATAAGGGAGGGGGGTTGTGTTTTGCGACGAAAGTCAGCCATGCGCCGCCCCGGGGGCTTACCCATCTACCGCTTCTCCCCCTACCACTGGTCTGCTCCAGGGCTATTACCACTCCTGGCAGCTCTGGCGGGATAAGCTTCATTGTTGTCTCCACGGTGTCGTATATCTCTATGCTTTGCGGCTCAAGCATTACCTCCAAGGTGCTTGGCCCCGCAGCCTTATATGCGACAGTAGTCGAAGACTCTTATCGCCAAAAGTCTAAACCTTTAAATTTGACCAAACATGATGGTTACTCGGCGCTTCTGGTAAGGGTGCTGTTCACCGTGCCCCGCAGAGTCTTAATAGCAGCGCGCGGCGAAATAGCTATTCGCGTGGCAAGGGCTGCACGCGAGCTAGGCTGGGAACCCATCACCATATACGAGGAGAGCGACAAGCCAAGCCCCCACGTACGTGCAGGCGTTCTATCCTTCCCCGTAAAAAGCTACACTGATGCGTACAGCATAATAGACGTAGCTATTAAAGCTGACGCTGACGTGATACACCCGGGTTACGGCTTCTTATCCGAGAACCCCGATTTCGCGGAAAAGGTTCTAGACCACGGCATCGGCTGGGCCGGGCCAAGCCCCAGGTCGATGAGGCTCCTCGGCGACAAGAACTCGGCTAAGGGCTTAGCCGAGAAGCTCGGCATACCTACCCTCTCCTGGTGCGAGGCTAGGAGCCCGGAAGAGGCTAGGAGATGCGCTGACCGGATAGGCTACCCAGTTATACTCAAAGCAAGCCTAGCTGGCGGCGGCAGGGGGAGCAGAGTAGCGTATACACCGGACGAGGTTGAGCAAAGCTTTAAGATAATAGAGATGGAGGCCAAGCTGGGGTTCGGGAAGCCTGGCGTAATATTTGTAGAGAAGTTCATTAAACACGCGAGACATATCGAGGTACAGATACTAGGCGATGGAGCTGGCACTGTTCTACACCTCTTCGAGAGGGAGTGCAGCCTCCAAAGGAGGAGGCAGAAAATACTCGAGGAGGCACCGAGCCCCTTCGTGGAAAGAGTCGAGAAGATACATAGGCTACGAGAAGAGCTGACGAAATACGCTATCGCGCTAGGAGAGGCTGTTGACTACTCTAGTGCCGGAACAGTTGAGTTCGTAGTGGATCAGCAAGGAAGGCCTTATCTTATAGAAGTCAATACAAGGCTCCAAGTCGAGCACGGTGTCACCGAGGAGGTTACTGGCGTGGATATAGTGAAACAGCAACTACTCGTGGCCGCTGGGTACCCCCTGCCCATAAGCCAGCAAGACATAAAGCTACATGGATGGGCCATTGAGGCACGCATATACGCTGAGGACCCTGCCAACGGTTTTCGTGCATCCGAGGGGGTGCTTAGACGATACATTGAGCCCCGAGGCCCCGGTATAAGGGTTGACTCAGCCGCGGAGGAAGGCATGCCGATAAACACTAAGTATGATACTCTTATCGCGAAAATAATTGCGAGAGGTTTTTCGCGGAACGAGGCTATTTCTAAGCTCCGCTGGGCGCTAAGAGAGACGCTAATAGCTGGAGTAGAAACTAACTTGGACCTTCTACGAGTCATAGTGGATCAGCCATGGTTCGCCGACGCAGAGTACGACACTAGGATCATAGAGAATAGGCTTAATGAACTAGTGAACGAGGTTAAGAGGAGAAGAAGCATAGTAAAAACAATAGCTGCCCAGATCCCAGCCAGTACTACTGCCCCAAGGCTAGACAGCTATAACAGTGATAGCTCCTCTATAGTGATGAACCATGGCTATGGGTGGCCCTGGCCACCGTGGAGAAGAACGCTACACTCCTAAACTACTTCGACTACGAAGGCTCCACGACAATCTCTACGAGGCCGAGCTTATCACAGAACAGGGTGAGAGGCTAAGACTCCAAGTCATCGTCAATAATGACATCGTTGAAACGCCTTTCGGCCGATACCACTTATCCAGCATAGGTCTCGTAGAAACAGAGCCCACGAGCACGAGTAGCTCCGCTGAATCATGGCTTGTCGAATTCAACACCCACACTGGCGAGCTCAGGGCAAAACTATCTATGAAAATCGTGGAGATCTCTAAGAAGCCCGGAGAGCGCGTAAAGGAGGGAGAAAGAATAGCTGTAATAGAGACCATGAAGATGCTTAATGACGTGCATTCTCCCTGCAATGGAGAGATTATTGAGATAACTCAACCGGGCCAAGGCTTATCTCCTGGAGGCTTATTAGCAAAAATAAAGTGCGAAAAGAAACAAGAGTAAGAATTATGTGATTAAATTAAACAATCTTTATACACTCTAAGCCGCACTATTTATTCTCTTTTAATACTCCTAGACCTAGGCTCCAAGAATATACGGGAAGATAGGACATGGTGCACGGCTTTGAGCAAGCTGCGTGAACTCGAGGAGCTACGTAAGCAGCTAACCACCCCCGATCCCGATAGAGCGAGGAGGCAGCACGCCAAGGGAAAACTGCTCGCACGTGAAAGACTGGAACTATTGCTTGATCCGGGCAGTTTCGAGGAGATCCAGTGGCTTGCTACCACGCGTAGCACGTTATTCGGCTTAGATAAGAAAAGAGTCCCAGGAGACGGAGTCATCGCCGGCTATGGGAGGATCCATGGCCGCCCCGTCTATGTCTTTGCACAAGACTTCACCGTAATGGGGGGAAGCATAGGCGAAGCCCATGCCGAGAAAATAGTTAGGACAATAGAGCTTGCCACTAAGAGCGGTGTCCCCGTAATAGGTATATGGGATTCGGGCGGGGCAAGAATCCAGGAGGGTGTAGCATCCCTCCACGGTGTAGGCAGAATAATGAGAGCAATAGTTAACGCTAGCGGTGTTATACCGCAGATCTCGCTAGTACTAGGCCCCGCGGCTGGAGGGGCAGCGTACGCACCAGCTCTCATGGATTTCACAATAGTTGTTGACAACGTGACGTACTTGTTTGTCACTGGCCCCGAGGTGGTCAGGGAGGTCACGGGCGAAGAGATAGATTTTGAGGGATTGGGGGGAGCAAGGGTTCACAGCCAAGTAAGCGGTGTTGCTCATTTCCGGGCGTCTTCCGAGGAGGAGGCATTCGCCTTAACTAAGAAACTGCTCACATACCTACCCGATAATAATGAGGCACCGCTCCCAGTAATTGATACTGGAGACCCGGTTGAGCGTGAAGATAGGGAGCTGGACTCAATTATACCCGAGGACCCTATGCGATCCTATGACATGAGAGCCGTGTTGGAAAAAATATTCGATAGAGGCTCCATACTCGAGGTCCATAAGGAGTGGGGACAGAGCATTATAACCGCGTTTGCAAGGCTAGGCGGTATACCCGTATGCGTAGTGGCGAGCCAGCCCCTCATACTCAGCGGGGCCATAGATATTAACGCGTCTTGTAAAGCAGCTCGTTTTGTAAGATTCTGTGACGCGTTCAACTTACCAATAATAACTTTTGTCGATGTGCCAGGATACATGCCGGGCACGCAGCAAGAGCACGGCGGGATAATAAGACATGGCGCGAAGATGCTCTACGCATACTCCGAGGCAACGAGCCCAAAGATAACCGTTATTGTGCGCAAAGCGTACGGCGGCGCATACATCTCCATGGGTAGTAGATCAATGGGCGCCGACATGGTTTTTGCGTGGCCAACAGCAGAGATCGCTGTAATGGGCGCTGAAGCCGCTGTAAGAATACTCTATAGGAAACAATTAGCCAAGGCACAGAACCCGGATGAGGAGAAGAGGAAACTAGTAGAGGAGTTTAAGAAGACATTCCTTAACCCTTACCGAGCCGCTGAGCTAGGACTAGTAGACGATGTCATAGAGCCTAGGAAGACAAGGTTAAAGCTCCACAGAGCCGTGACCATACTGCTAAAGAAGCGTGAATGGAGGCCGCCGCGAAAACACGGCAATATACCTCTCTAGGCAAGCACCTCTGCAGGGACCAAGACTGTGTACAGGGTTTTACAAGAACTCGGAACATGGGTTACCGGGCTCCGGGAGACAGGGTACCGCGGCCTAGTATTACTACACTCCTCCATGATTAGCGCGTCCCTTAGCCCTCTTATTAGCAAGCTCAGCGAGTTCTA
>JALSNP010000022.1 GCA_026986935.1 Pyrodictiaceae archaeon
AGAACAAGGAGGCAATAGCTAGATACATGGTCGAGAACATGGAGCCGTGCACGCTATACATACTAGGCCCTGGCACGACGACCGCTAAGATAGCCGAGCTACTAGGAGTTCCTAAAACCATGCTAGGAGTCGATGCCTATCACGACAAGAAGCTTATCGCCAGCGATGTTGATGAGGAAACCTTGTACAACATAGTTAAAAAACACGCACAGAGAGGAGGCAAAGCAAAGATAATCCTATCACCTATAGGGGGGCAAGGCTATATACTTGGCCGAGGCAATCAACAGATATCGCCCCGCGTGCTAAGGATCGTAGGGACAAGCAACATAATAGTTATAGCTACTCGGTCAAAGATATCGAGACTCAGGAAACTACGCGTAGATACAGGAGACCCTGCACTCGACTCAATGCTTAGAGGCTATATCCGCGTCATAGTGGACTACGGCGAGGAGTACGTCATGAAGGTAGAGTAACCCGGTGAGGCCGAGTGTTTAGCCTAGGACGAGAAGAGATAGAGCTACCGGAGCCGGCATCAATACTCGTAGCAATCCTTGCCATATCATTCGGCTTCGAGGGCATAGGCCTAGTGAACGCTGTTCACCACCCATTAGGGCTTACCGGGGGAGTCCTAGTAGGCGCAATAATAGGCTTCATCCTCCACGAGTACGCCCACCGCTACGTAGCGGTCAAGGAGTCCTGCTACGCTAGGTTCACCTTATCCAAGACAGGGCTCCTGGTAACGTTTTTCTCGGGGCTATTGGTCAGCGCTGGAATACCCTTCGCAATCCTGGCCCCCGGTTATGTGAAGATAGCGTTTTGCTGGGGCACCCCCAGGGAGGAGAACATAGCCATAGCCGGGCCAGCCACTAATATAGCTATAGCCGTAGCGGCGATTATCTTGAGAAGAGTCGTAGCCACTTACTCCGGGTTCCTCGCCGGGATAGCTGCTATAAACGCCTGGTTCGCGCTATTCAACCTACTACCATTCTACCCCCTTGACGGGTCGAAGATATTTAGAAGAAACATCGCCGCATGGATGATAATGATAGTGATCGCTGCCTATCTAGCTGTGTCAGCTCTGTGAGCTCTCTGCCAATACGTAGTAGACTCTCTTCCTTCTCCGGCCCCTGCTCTCAAGCTTTGTTACAACAATTCCAGGTATTTCGCAAGTGTTTCTCACATGCGGGCCCCCGTCAGCCTGTATATCTATACCCGGTATCTCTACTATACGCAGCTTATCCACGCTAGGTGGGAGACGATCCGCGAGCTTCACGATACCAGGGATGCGTAGGGCCTCCTCGCGCGGGAGCCAATATACCTTAACCTCTATACATCTCCGGAGAACCTCGTTGGTTTCCTCGACAGCGTTCATTATGGCCTTCTTCCAGTCATCAACCTGTATCTCGAAGTCGTCGCGGGCACCTTCCGGCGAAATATGCCCTCCAGTGACGCGGGCACCATACCTGTTGTACAGAATAGCTGCTAGGACATGACTAGCTGTATGGAGTTGCATCATCCTGTATCTGCGCTCCCAGTCAATAACCCCGTGCACTCTCATACCCGGCTGCAATACGCCTACATCGCCCTCGACGACGTGGGCTACGTCACCACCGTCTATGATAGTATCGATAACCTGGAGCACACGACCATCCGGTGTAACTAGTTTACCCTTATCAGCATCAAGACCGCCACTAGGTCTTGGATGAAAAGCAGTAGCGTCTAGAAACACCTTGTTATCAACTATCTTCGTGACCACTGCGTCGAACTCCCGCATATAGCTATCGTATTGGAACAAGAGCCTAGCGGGCATAGCCACAACCTCTCCGTGCCTGTGCGCTAGCTCACACGAGTAAACGGGCTAGCTCGGTACTCTCTAATTTCTCTGCAAGCTTTATAGGAGACTCGGCCGGCGGGATATCAAGAACCATGTAGCTACTATAACGGGCAACCGATAGGAATGACCCAGTCCTAATATTCACGTCGCCGAGAAGCTCTATTGCTTGCCTCAGCTTTTCACCCGTAAATACGAGCGCCTTGCCAGGCGCCACGACAAATAAGAGATCAACACTGTTCTCGACACCAACGTAAGGGAGTAAAGAGTCAGAGAAAGACTCTATAATAACCACGTCCTTGTCCCTACTTAGGAGCCCTCGGCAGTCCTCTAGAAGAGATGACGCCTTCTCGGAGGACAAGAACCCTAAGATCTCTTTAGGCTGTGCAGGAGCTGCTCTAAGCACCTTAGCTAGCTCAACTAGCTCCTTCCTAACACTCGCTGGAGCAGTAGCCAGGTTTTCGCTGAAAACATAGTGATTCGAGACGATACCATTATTTCTACAGCTAGTTATTCTTGCAAGAACAAGGGATCTTTCAAGACTAGAGACAGCTAACATGTACTCACTATGGCCCCGGAGCATTAGCGGGTCAGGATAAACCGTCAACAAGTCTATGGGGTTAACCAGCTCTAGGGGATCAAGGGAGCCCAGATACTTCTCGTACAGGAGGACATCGTTTCCAAGAAGTACTTGACGCTTCCTAGACTCTATAACTGAGCTAAAACGGTTCCACACATTATGCCCAGCCACTGGCTTATAAAGAGTTGTTTTGAGCCCCTTACGCCTAGCTAAGAGCCCAAGACTTATACTAAGCCATGTCTTTCCCGAGTCGTATTCAAGAACCCCGCTAACGAGAATGGTGAGAGCCAATAGAGCCACCCACTATATAAGTATTATTTAGGGCTAACTCACAAGCAGAAAAGATTAACCATAATCTAGTACTCGGGGTATAAATGACGAAGAGGGTGAGCGTAGCCAGCGCAACTAACGAGTGGGAAACAATAAGCCAGGCCCCAGAGCAACCAGACGGCAAAAAGAATAAGCCGAGAAGCAAGCTCGTCGAAGCCATAGCAGTACTATTATTAGCGAAGCCTATGAGGGCTTCCGAGATAGCACAGGTGTTAGGGAAACCGACGCGCTACATAAGCAGCTATCTCAGCTACTGGAAGACGCGCGGCCTCTTTGACTACGACAACGGGTTCTGGATCCTAACACCCAGTGGCGAGGATTTTGCACGCAACATCCTTGAGAGAGAAATGAATACGAGAGTAGCGCAATACGCTGCATTAGCTAGGCAAATACTCTTCTCAAACCAGGGCGAAAATATTATGCAAGCAATGAAGGACAAAAAAGAGCCTGCTCTAGGCAGTGGCTCAGGCCAGTTCCAGCCATTTATTGCCGATCTTATCAATAAAAGAGGCAATAAAATACAAAAGAAGAGACCCAAGAAACTATGCATAAGAGCTATCATAGAGGATCTAGAGCTCGACGAGGACGAGAAAATAGTAATGGAGGCCCTAATGGAGCACTACATTAAATGGAATATGACATACACGTACCTTGATCAGCTAGAGAGACAACTAGAAGCAGATAGGGCATGGCTCTTAACAGTTCTTAGAAGCCTGCAGGCTAAGGGCCTTATCTACATCTATAATGATAAACGATTGGGCACAAGAATAGGGTTGTCAAAGAACACGAAGAAGTACCTAGCCCTCTGCGAATAATATCTCCTACATATACGCTTGAGCTCTTGATAAGGTATTCTTGTCCCGGGAATACCTCGCTGTAGATCTTCACGTTTTACTCCAATTATGTATTTGCTGAGCCTATGTTTATCCTGGTAAGCGATTTCCCAGGTTTATACAAACCAGCAATAAATAGGAACTATATAATGCCTCCGTCAATACCAAATCTTTTCCACTAATTATGGTTTGAAGAAGCCTACGGACTCTTGTCAGTAGGAGTAGTAGAACCCAATACACCAGGTGCACTGGAGAAATATAGGCCAAAAATAGCTCCATCGTGGATCCTAGCTCAATACAAAATTATAGGCCGAAGGCACGTCTTCTATTTCTTAGCTTCACTTCCCAGTACAGATCCCGGGTTACTGGTGTCAGTGTTGTCTCGAATACTTTTCCATTAGCTGTTAGGAAGTATATTTTATCTCCATGTATTTCTGCATCAACTATATCATCGAGCGAGAAACCCTTATCTTGTACTTCTCTCTCACGTGACGCGTAGAAATCGAGCGGCCTCTTATCCAAGGGCTCTATCGACCCTCTCATATCAGATATAATTTTGTGGGCTGGTTTATTTAAGCTTAGTGCATGTGGAGGGTATGGGATGTGGAAGCCGATTTATGCTGAGAAGGATGATGATTGGAGACCTCGCCGAAGAAATGG
>JALSNP010000023.1 GCA_026986935.1 Pyrodictiaceae archaeon
AGTGGGCGGTGCGCTGATCCCGCCCATGGTGTATCTAAAACGCCCAGCCCTGGGGACCAGGGACTATATCCTACTGATCGCATCCTCGTTGCTGCTTGTGGTTGGAGGCTCCTTTGCTGCCTACAAGCTATTGATGAGAGACATAGAGGAGTGCAGAATGCGTGTGAGGAGACCACAGTAGAATAGGCAGACGCAGGGATTATGCATCAACTAGCACGTGTCCACCAGGATTGAATCTCCATGAATTATTGCCTGTTTTCCCTCTGAGCTTATCCATGTATTGCTGTGGCTTGCTGTGATGGTGATAAGCAAACATGCTGCATACCGGGGGAAACGCGGGCGTTCGTAGCTCTATTAGTTGAGCTCTACGAGAAGGTAGCGAGAGAGGCCTATCCATGTACAAGCCTAGAGGGAGGTAGTGAAGGCCCATGGAATGATGAGCGCGGCAGAATCTGAGGCGAAGCCCATGAGCGAGACTTGTTGCGGCTACTGGAGGCCGCTGATCATACAGGGCTGCTAGCTTATTGGATGAATAAGCCTATCGCCGTCGCTAGATATGGAGGTATCTAGAGTGCCAGTTATATTCCTGGTTATTACGTGCTAAGCGTCAGACTAGTGCTTCGAGCTATAGACGATGTGTGCAAGTACTTGTCCGTCAACGGCCTCAAGGGTATGTGTCTTGTTGCACGCATGTACGTGTCATCTACATTGAAACCCGGCTGGTATAGGCACAATGTTTCAGTACCAGCAGTGTCCAGAACTCTCTTAGACTGCAACCTTTTTCCCTACCTCTTTTACCAGTCTCTCAATCCTCTTTAGCGCATCCCTGACGTCTTCCTTACTGCACCAGTCCTCGTAGAAGCAGACATGCATAGCGTTCGCCTGAGCCCAGGCGTCACTAATCCACTCTCCTAGCTCCTCTTGTAGCAGCCTTTTATACTCCCATAGTTCTTTGTGGCTGGTTAATCGTTTCCCGTCCCTCCACGCTGCGTAAGCTTTAACCGCTAGCGCCGCGGCGCCCCATGCCTTCTCAGCAGCCTGCCTCACATCACCCCGGGCGAGCTCCTCTTGGGCCTGCTCGAGCAGATCCCTTGCTGCCTCAGCGTATTCCTTCGCCCTTTCTGGTGGATCCAGGTCTCTAAGAGCTAGTTCAAGCACATAACCCTCGAGACTGACACCTAGTTTCCGCGCTTCCTGCTCCAGTCTCTCAGCAACCCTACGAGGGATACGGATAACTATACTGTCTTTCATCCACTAACGTCCTCCTACTGTACCGTGGAAACTAGTGTAGCACTATTATACAGTTATAAATAAGTCCCTTGCCACAACGGTTAATGATTACATAACATGTTATGAGACTTACACCTATAGCGCTATAACTGTGACAGAGCCTGCTCCTAGAAGCCCTCTGAAGCTTAACACGCAATCCTATAGTACTCCTTCATAGCACTAGAGCTGATATAGCTAGGAGGCAGCTAGTAGCGTATCTGGAAAGGACCTGGCACCATGTAGCTAAAGCGCTGGCTGTCTAGGCTTATCCTTGAGGATACTGGTCAGCCTGGCAGTAGAAGGCGGTAAGTGCACTATTACACTATGGTGGTTATCTAAGTGCTGTAACAACAGTAGCTGTATATGGTGGCGAATAAGGTCATAGTCGGTGCCTCTGTCGTGACAGTCGTGATGGCCCCGGCGTCCTGGGAGGCTTAGTTGGAGGCGCGTTGTCCTTCTTCATCTCCTCGCTGGGGATGAGTTGCAGCCTCCTCCGTATGTAGTTTCGTGGAGCCCTTTACGCACGGAGCATGTTGCTAAGGGCCTTCTCTACATCGTCTGGCTCTCAAACTTAGTTGCGCTGAGGTTCTATTCGTAAAAGAAGAGATTAGCTTGATGTAATCTATCCTAATGGTAGCGAGTAGCCAGGCGAGCCATAGAGCTTGTCAAAGTGGCCACTTTGAGGCCCATCGCTCTCTTAGACGCCGCTACTAGCTTTGGCCCGGGGCAGCTCTCTATCCCCCAAGTAGGACTTAGGCTCGCTGAGCTCTAGAAGTCTTTAGCTTTGCTTTTTCTTAATTGCCTTTTTATTGCAGTATTTTGTGAGTCGTGCTGGTCTTTTTAGCTAGTTTATCGTTATCGAGAAGAATGTGGATAGGCGGAATGGTATGGTTGGGATTGGTTGAGCTTTATTATAATTTTCTTCTAAAAACTGGAGAGTGATAATTATCTAATATGGTTTTATTGTATTAAAATAATACGGTTATTCTTGGATATGCTGTTTAGTTGTGTTTTCTTTCTCTTTCTTTTCTTTCTCTGTCTTGATTTTTATGTGCTCGGTGAATTCTAGCTCTTTTATCTCGTCTTTGAGGTACTTTGCTGCCTCGAGTACTACTATGCGTTTTGCTACTTGGAGGTCTTGTATGCTGAGGGCTTTTTCATCCATTAGTATTTTTGCGCTTTTTTCCTCAGGGTTATAGATGACTTTGATGTCGTTTTCCTTGATGGTTGGTGGTAGTCTTCGTAGGAATAGGTGTAGGAGTTTCTCGTCCGGCGTCTTTAGCACTTTTATTACCCTTAGTTTTGCTTCTATGGTTCTCCCGGCAAGGGGGTGGTTGAAGTCTACTACGACGCGGCCTCCTGTTATGCTTCGTATTACGGCTAGTTGGCCGTTTATCTCCACGACTTTACCTGGTTCGGGCATTATGCCGTTTTTGATGAAGGTGTTGCGAGGCATTATTTTTATCTTTGAGGGGTCGCGTTTACCGAAGGCGTCCTCGGGCGGTATCTCTATTGTTTTTTCCTGCCCTTCCTCCAGCTCTTTTAGTGCTTTTTCTAGGCCTGGTAGTAGTCTTCCTTCACCGACTATGACTAGTCTTGGCCCGTATCTCTCTCTCGGATCATATATTCCTTCTTTTTTCGCTTCTTCTTCGTTAGTTGTGTCTACTAGTTTTCCTGTCTCCTTTACCCGGAGGGCGTACTCTATTAATACAAAGTCGCCGTCTTTTAATGGCAACGTGTCACACCCCGCTTCTGAGGTACCAGCCAACGTCAATGATGTTTTGAATATAAATAGTATTTTGTTGTTTTCTTATGCGTCCCCAGCCGAGGGCGTCGTTATGCTCGTTTAGTACTATTACGTAGTTTTTGTTGCAGCCTGGTTGGCTTAGTTTGAGAATGTTTTCTTGGAACACGTCTTTGCCGTAGAGGAATAGTTTCTCTGCTTTCTCGTTTACGACCGCGTAGCCCGTTGGAGGTGGTATTTTCTCGGCGAGGCGTATGATTGCTAGTAGTCCTAGTAGTGGTGTTATTTTTCCTCTCTTTATCCGTGCGATATGGATTCCAGCGGTGAATATTTCGGCTCGAGAGTTCTCTATGGCTGGTCTTATGCTGGCTAGCTCTCTTACAATATTCTCTCTGGCGGCGTATAGGTCTACGGTGTTGTCTTTTTTGCGGCATAGGAGCTCGTTCTCCCTAAGAACGGTTTCTAATCTTATACCTTGGCACGTGGATGTGAGCTTGCTTAGTACATGATAGTATCTTTTATCGCAGCGGTGGAGTGCTAGGTTTTTCTTAGTTTGCATATTGTGAAGCCCTCTGTGCCGTGTATGTGGGGGTATAGGCGCTTGCACTTAGATAGTGATGGGTCTGTTCTTAGGCTAGCATAGCTTGTTATTCCCTTATTGCCTGGTATCCCTATGTCTTCTAGTTCAAAGTCTCTTCTCACTCTAAGCAAGGTGTCTATAACGTACTCGTTTTCCTCGAAGCTCATGCTACAGGTTGCATATACTATTTCAGCGCCTTTCTGGGCTATGTCGAGGGCGGTGTCGAGCAGTTCTATTTGAAGCTTTACTCTCGTCAATATGTCTGCTACTGTGCGTGGCCTGGATTTCTGGGGATAGATAATTAGTCCCTCGCCGCTACAGGGCGCGTCGAGCAGGATGGAGTCGAATTTACCTAGTCTAGTAGCCTCTCTAGCATCCATGTATAGTGCTAGGACGTTTCTCACATGTAATCGGCTTAGGTTGTTTTTAAGCGCTAATAGTTTACGCTTATTTATATCAAGGGCTACTATTGGGGCTTTAGTGTTGTGCTGGGCTATTTGGGTTGTCTTTATGCCTGCTCCTGCGCACATATCTATGATGCGGGAGGCTTTGCTTGGGTCGAGGGCTATTACTGCAAGCATTGATGCTGGGCCCTGGATAGTATATAGTCCTAGCATATATTCGTGTAATGCGCCTATTGGTTTAGGCGATTGTTCAACCACTAAGCCATAGGGTGTTGGCTTATAATCGCTTAGAACTAGCCCCTTTCTCTCTAAGCGTTGTTTTAACCTATTCCTATCTATTAGTATTGTGTTTGCTCGTATAGTTTGTAAAGGTTTTGCTCTAAGCATTTTCTCGAATTCTTCCTTTGAAAACAACTCTATGTATCTTGATGCTTGGTGCGGGTGAATCCACCTATACTTAGTGGCTATTTCCCTGGCTTGTTTTCCGTGCTTTATTACTACTTCTTGAAGCACCTGGCGTAGTAGCTCTAATCTATCGGTGAGATTTTTTTGAGACAATATTCTATCGGGTTCTCGGTGCTGATTAGTGACGCTCATTGTGCGCCGGGGCCTCTTTGTTGGCCGTTTCCAGCCTCCTCACTTGGGGCATATGGAGGTTATAAAGTGGTGTTTGAGGCATGTTGATGAGCTTATTATTGTTATTGGGTCTGCTCAAGAGAGTCATACTGTTAAGAACCCCTTTACTGCTGGTGAGCGAATTGAGATGCTTAGACTAGCTTTAATCGATACGGGTATTGATTTATCAAAAATATACCTTGTACCCGTATCCGATATAGCTATGAACTTTGTCTGGCCCCGGTACATAGAGCTTCTTGTGCCGAGATTCCAAGTGGTTTTCTCGAGAAACCCGTTGGTTACGAGGCTTTTTAGCGAGTACGGGTATAGGGTAATAGAGCCCCCTAGTTTCAGTAGGGATGAGTATAGCGCAACGCATGTGCGTAATCTAATGCTCAGCGGTAACGATGAATGGAGGAAACTGGTTCCACCGAGTGTTGCTCAGTACATTGATAGCATTAAGGGTGTTGAAAGAATACAACGGATTGCCATGAAAGACTAGCATAACGGGGTGGTGGAGCGACTTGATAATAATTGATGGCAGTATCGGGGAAGGTGGTGGCCAAGTACTTCGCACATCTATTGCTCTTGCAGCACTCCTAGGGAAGGAGATTAAGATCGTTAATATTAGGGCGAAGCGTCCTAGGCCGGGTCTCCAACGCCAACACCTTGTATCGGTTAAAGCGGTTGCAGAGATAGCTGGTGCAGAGGTGGAGGGACTACGGCTTGGTTCTACACAGTTGGTGTTTCGGCCTGGGGTTATTAAGAGTGGTAGCTTCAGGTTCGATATAGGTACTGCGGGTAGTGTTACGCTGGTAATGCAGGCTATTCTCCCGGTTGTGGGCTTTGCACCAGGCCCTATAAGTGTCGAGATTAGAGGAGGAACGGATGTCCCTTGGAGCCCCCCAGTGGATTATATGCGCTTCGTCTTCTCCAGGATTCTTGATCATTTTGGGCTCATGGTCAGTATTGTGGTTAAGAGGAGGGGCCATTACCCGCGCGGCGGCGGAATAGTATTGCTTAAGGTGCCGGATCCCCCTCGTAGGCTCAATAGCGTTGCAATGGTTGAGCGCGGTGAAATACTGGGGATAGAGGGGCTTTCCCACGCAGTGAGGCTCCCCAGACATGTTGCCGAAAGACAAGCCCGTAGTGCTGAAGAGTTCTTGCGCAAAAAGCTAGGCAGTATCCCGATAAAAATAGATATTGAATGGTATAGCCCCGAGCGTGACCCCCATAGGGGGCCTGGGAGTGGCATAGTTCTTTGGGCTTATACGACGAACTCAGTAATTGGTGGTGACGCGCTCGGGGCTAAAGGTAAAAGAGCAGAAGTGGTAGGACAGGAGGCTGCTCAAAAGCTTTACGAGGACCTGGCTAGTGGTAAGGCTCTTGACAGGCATGCTTCTGATATGGTGATTCCGTTTGCAGCAATCAGTTGCGGGGAATCAATAATCGGTGGTGCGAGGCTCACAATGCATGCTTGGACAAATATTAAGGTTGTTGAATTACTTGTTCCGGAAGCAGAAATAGAGTTTATCGAGGGCGGTGATCTGGGTAAACCGTTTAGTGCAAGGATTAGGGGTATCTGTCTTAAGAAGTAAAAATGCTCTGATACCGGTTATCAAGGCATAGGGATGGTACGGATTATTGGATGAATAGCCATGGGGTTGTTTTTCTTAGGCAAGAGTATATTGATTCGAGGAGCTCGTTTACTCCTTGCCCGGTAAGTGCCGAGATCTTGATTATTTCCTTACTACACGTATTATCATACATTAATACATCCTTTATAGTGTTAGCGATATTGGATACTATGTTCTCGTTATTTGCTATATCTATTTTATTTATAGCAATTATTAGCCCTATTTTATTTTGTTTGATAATGTTTGCGTATATGTCCCTAAGTAGGTGAACCTGAGCCTCAATTCCCTGAACCCTTTCCTCAGATGGATCAAACAAATAGATAAGCACATCTGGTAACGAGGCAATGGCTGCAAACGCTTTCCTCTCTATCTCGTTTTGCTCACTTGATGGCCTCTCCAAAATACCAGGCGTGTCAACGAGGTAGAATTCTACATCCCTGAACCTAGACTTGCCTACTATAATAGTTTTCGTGGTAAACGGGTAAGGGGCTATCTCTGGCTGCGCTGTGGAGAGCCTTTTTACGAGCGTTGATTTACCAGAGCTAGGAATCCCAGCTACCACGATTATGGGTAGACCTTCTGATACTATGTGTGTATGAAGTAGCTCGTTACGTACCTTACGCAGAAGCTCTAGATCTCGTCTTAATCGACGAACAACTGATAGTATGCGCCCGCTCCCCTCTCTGCGATACCTTGAGGCCTCTTTAGAATCGTTACTAGATACTATGAGAAGCCTATATTCTTCCCAGAAGCGTCTTATCAACCTAAGAGCCTTTCGTACATTTTGCAGAGATTTCTCGTAGTCAAGTCCTACAAAACTCTCTACGAGCGCTCTATGGAAGGAACTCATCTCCTTAAGGCTTGGAAGCCTAGCTATTTTTGATAATCGCGAGTACACAGTATTATAAACTGTTTCTAGACGTCGTAGCTCTAGATCTTTCCTACCATAGGCTCCAGGTTTTCTACGCTTCACTCTATTATAGCGTTCACCAACTACCTTAATTATATCCTCGGATGAAAAAACGTAGATATGTTTTAGCCTCGATATAGTAGTGACCAGTTTCTGAACCTCTCTATGTCTTTTTAGCCACGGTACATCCTCATTAACGTCAGTGCTCATGATGCTTCCTCGTAGATTTTCGTATAATACTAAGGCACTTTAATATATGAGTGCAGTGCTTATTGGTTTATTAGTTATTCCTAATCTATGCACTTAGATACATCCCTAATAAGTTTCTTGATTCTTTTTCTAGGAATATTATATTCTTTAGAAAGATATGATATCAAAGGGTATTCGCCGTTTCTGAGCGACTTAGCTATCTCTATTAGTGCTATTTTGAACCTGCTGTTAAGTCTTCGCGCTATCTCAATTATGCAATTATTATGTAGTATCTCCTCATCGTGTTGTAATAGCTGGTAAAGTTTAACAACATAGTTAGGATCCTTCTCTCTAAGTTTCTTAGCAATCCTTATAGATGTTTTCAACTTATTAAAACTAAAACGTATTGCTTCTAACTCTGTTATTGTATGTCTTTCTCCCCTAGGGTTTTTAGCATACCCTTGCTCTTGCACGTCGTAGATCATATCATCGATTACCGCTCCACAGTTCTTACAGACGATAGTCCCGGTACTATAGTCTACGATTATGTTTTTTGACCCGCAATAGGGGCACTGTTCGATGCGTCGTGTTATAAGCATGTTATTCCCTAATTAATGAACTTCTATGGCTTAACTAAAAATGATATATAGAGTTTAGTTCTCTTCTTTGTCAGCGACTTAGGCGAAAGTATCGCTGAGATCTTGTCCTGGCTGATGACAAAGGCAAAACCATATTTATACTGTACGTTTAGACTACGTCTAGCCTTGGGGCAAGAGAATTATGAGCTACCATGAATATGGTATAGGCGCTACAGCCGTAGGTGTTCGAGGCAGGGACTTTGTCGTCCTCGGAGCCGAGCGCCGTGTTAGTTATGGCGGGTTCGTTGCCAGCAAGGCGGGCAAAAAGGTTTATAAAATAACTGATTATCTGGGAATGGCTTTAGCAGGATTGTTTGCGGACATACAGGCAATAACTAAGATGCTAAAGGCTAACATAGATTATTATAACCTTGTTGTGGGTAAGAGAATAAGCGTTAAATCAGCAGCTAAACTATTAGCAACAATCCTTTACTCCTACAAGTACTTTCCGTTTTTCTCGGAGATCTTGATAGGCGGTATAGATTACAAAGAGGGGCCGAAATTATTCGTCATGGATCCTCTAGGCTCACTTATTGAGGACGATTTTGCGGCTTTAGGTTCAGGTGCCCCAATAGCGGTTGGTGTCCTGGAAACACGGTATAGTAGGGAAATGAGTGTTGAAGAGGCGCGGAAACTAGTTATTGATTCGATAAAGGCTGCTATAGAGAGGGACGCGTTATCCGGAGACGGTATTGACGTATTAACCATAGTGAAGGAAAACGATAAGATAAAAGCCGTAGAGGAGTCGATAAGGGTTTTCTAGCACCTTAAGCTATTAGTGCTCATTAGACTATTAGTATGGAATGGAGGTAATGAGGTTATTCGCGGGACAGATCCCCATAATTCTTCGATTAGAGATTTAATTAATATACAGCTGAGGATATCGGAGAAAGCGTTAAAGAGCATTGAGCAGAGCAAGGCACACCGTTTAAAACCAACTATAGTCTTAGGCCTTGATGCAGCGTACTCGAGAAAATACGGAGGCGTTGCAGTAGCCTCGTTAGTTCAAGCAGAGTCCTGTAACCTCATAGAATACGGCGTCGCTGTTGGCGAGCCACGATTAGAATACATACCCGGTCTCCTGGCATTTCGTGAAGCAGCTCTCTTTTATGCCGCAACAGAGGGTCTTAGCTATAAGAATTATGATGTAATAGTAGTTGATGGCCATGGTATCTCGCATCCCAGGTACGCTGGTATAGCCACGCATATGGGATTAGCGCTCGCGAAACCATCTATAGGCGTTGCTAAGAAGAAGCTTTACGGAGAATTTAACATGATCAATGAGAGGTCATCGTGTATAGAGTATCCATGTGTTATAGGAGAGCTGAGGGATCCGAAAAGAGACATTGTGCTAGCTTACGTAGTTATTCCTAAAAGCAGGGACAAAAACCCCATATATATAAGTCCTGGCGCTTTTATATCTATAGAGAACGCTCTCAACATAATACTATCAATGCTTAGAGCATCGTCATCAAAATTGCCGTGTCCAACACACTACTCGGATAAATTATCAAAAAGAATAGCAAGGGAACTTGATAAAGGAATCATAAGACCCGAATCTCTAAAACATTTAGGACTAGGCACACTTGATAAATACATTCATAGACTTAGCTGAAAAGGCTATTATTGACCACAAGATAGCAACTATACTTTACTAGCCTATTATACCTGTAATACGCGCAACCTCTTCGGCAGCTTTCCTCGTCAATCCGGTCTCACCTAGAATAGTATACCTTTCCGGCCTAATCTTATGAGCCATCACCAACGCTTCTATTATAACCTCGTCAGGTATACCATAATCCTTAGCCCTCGTGGGTATACCTATCCTCTCAACAGTCCTTTTCACTTGTTTCCAGTTACCCCCATGCAGGTACATCATCATTATGGTGCCGAGCGCGACTTGTTCACCGTGAAGAGCCTTCCCGGGATAAAGCAGGTCAAGCGCATGACTAAATAAGTGCTCAGAGCCACTAGCGGGCCTCGTGGAGCCAGCAATACACATCGCCACACCGCTACTAACGAGCCCCTCTACAAGTATCCTTATAGCCTCCTTGGCCCCACTCCCTATTTTGTCAGCATACTCTATTACATGGCGGGCCGAGAGAAGCGCTAACTTCGCGGCATATTCTCCATAATATTCTCCCTTAAGCCTGTGTGCTAGTTTCCAGTCACGTACAGCTGTTAATTTAGCGATAAGATCACCAGCTCCCGCCTTTATCAAGCGATGAGGTGCATCCGCTATAATCTCTATATCCGCTATAATAGCGTAAGGGGTCAGCGCCTTAACAGAGTAAGGTCTATTCAATCCCTTAAGGGAGACAAATGGCGACACTATTCCGTCATGAGAGGGGCTCGTAGGAACACTTATCATTATCTTCTCGTTCTTAAACGCGACGTACTTCGCCAAGTCTATTGATTTCCCGCCGCCAAACCCTATCACGATGTCAGGATTGTACTCCTTAATCTCTTCTGCGAGCTCATTAGCAAAATCGAGCGACGCTGATTTGGCAACGAACACGTTATAATCCATAACACCGTCTAAGGCGCTTATAAAAGTATCAGAATATTTTGACCACACATGAGGCCCACTAATTATAGCTATAGATGCCCTCTGCTTTATACTACTAATAATGTTCGATAATGAACTAATAGCACCGCTACCTATGATTACATGTTGAGGTAAAGTTATATGATGGAGCAAGGTCACCAACCCATGCCCAGGCCTCAGTACTTTACCCGCTCTACGTTATCCTCATATTTATCCACATGTTTATAAGTGACCGAGATTAAACGAAGCCTAAATGGCTGAAAACATGTTACGGTTCAACAACCAAGAACAGCGCCAATACAGAGTTGAAGATATTGCTAGGAGGACTGGCACCACGACTGTCGGACTACGCTTCGCAGACTTTGTAGTACTTGCAGCGGATAGGAGAGCTACGGCGGGTTATTATGTAGCGCATAAGCGCACTAGGAAAATAATAAAGATAGCCGACTACATGGCAATGACAACAGCAGGCCTAGTGGCGGATGCACAAGCCCTTGCCGAATGGCTCTCGCTAGAAGTACAGCATTACACGCTAATAAACAGGAAAAGAATGAGCGTACAAGCAGCAGCCCAGCTTTTAGCAACAGTGCTACATTCTTCACGCTTTTACCCATACATAGTCCAGCTATTACTAGGAGGCTATGATACAGCACCAAGACTATACAACATTGATTGGTATGGTGGCGTAACAGAGGAGAAATATGTTGTCACAGGATCTGGCTCGCCAACAGCAATTGGTGTAATCGAGGACCAATATAGGGAGGACATGAGTATAGACGAGGCAGTCGATCTCGCAAAGAGGGCCGTTGCATCATCTATTAAGAGAGACGCTTTTACAGGGAACGGTGTAAATGTTGTAGTAATAGGCAAGGACTTCTACAAAGAATATAGCTTTGATCTAAAAGACATATTTAAGACAAGGTAGCGTAACGCGCTCTCTAACAATATAGCTAACTACTAGCTAGCGGAAACTTTAAAACAGATACTTGTGCCTAGACTCTCGCGTCGGAGACCAGGCCGCATCAAATAGTTAGAGGTATGACGCTCACCTATTTTATCTACTTTAAGGAACAAACAAGGGTATCCTAATATCGAATCCCCTGTTCAGATGCAAGACGTTAGCGTAAAGACATTATGGGAGACACGAGTCACGGTTATTATTTCATCACCTGCATCCTAAGAGGTGTTAAAAGTTGTATAAGAAGAGCGAATTAAAGAAAATAGTAGCGCTGATACTTGCTCAATTAACGCCACGCAATGTACAGGTTACACGTATCGAGTTTGAAGGACCAGAAATAGCTATATACATAAGGAACCCCGATATAGTGGCAAAACACCCGGATGTGGCAAAAGACATCGCCAAGAAGCTGAAGAAAAGAATAGTGATTCGCACAGATCCTTCGGTTAGGAGAAGCAAAAGAGAGACAGAAGAGTTAATCAAGCAACTCGTTCCAAAAGAGGCGGGGATTAAGGGCATAGAATTCGATGACGTCCTCGGCGAGGTTATCGTTAAAGCCGAGAAAATAGGCCTAGTTTATGGCAAAAGCCGCTCCATATATAACAAAGTGCTAGCGGAAACAGGGTGGAGGCTAACAGCTGTTAGAGTCCCACCGGTGGATCCACGCGAGCTCGACACGGTGAATAAGATACTTCATTACACACTGGAGCAGAGCAGTTACCGCTTGGGCTTCCTACGGGCAGCAGGAGAGCGTATCCATAGAGGTGTTATCCTCGAAAACCGGTACGTTCGTGTAACGGCTCTCGGAGGATTCATGGAGGTTGGTCGCTCAGCAATCCTCGTAGAGACTAGTGAAAGCCGGGTACTCCTTGATGTAGGTCTTAACCCAGGCTATAGCGACTATAGGATGTACCCACGCCTCGACATAGACCAGTTAAAGATAGATGAACTAGATGCAGTAATAGTCACTCACGCTCATCTAGACCATGTCGGCTTAGTTCCCTACCTGTTCAAGTACGGGTATAGAGGCCCCGTCTACGTGACCAAGCCAACCCGTGATCTCATGATACTTCAATTACTCGATTTACTTGATATAATGCATCGCAGCCATCAGAAGCCCCCATACACTCAGCTCGAAGTCAAGAAAATGCTCTTGCACACAATACCCTTGGACTATGGGGAGGTCACCGACATAGCCCCTGACATAAAGCTAACATTCTATAACGCGGGTCACATACTTGGCTCAGCTATGGCCCATCTCCATATAGGTGAGGGTCTTCACAACATAGTGTATACTGGCGACTTTAAATTCGGGAGAACACGCTTATTAGATAAGGCTGATCACGAGTTCCCACGTGTCGAGACACTGATAATGGAGAGCACTTATGGTGATCGTGACCAGCCTCGAAGAGACATGGCAGAACTGGAATTGATAAGCGTGATAAGTAGGACAATAGCCAGAGGAGGTAAAGTGCTAATACCAGCCATGGCTATAGGTAGGTCGCAAGAGATACTACTAGTACTCGCTGACGCGCTTCATAGAAAACTCCTACCAAATGTCAAGGTCTATATTGATGGAAGCATACCGGAGGTGACTGCAATCCACCTGTCCTATCCAGAGCTATTAGCGTCAAGAATCCGCTCAAAAATACTTCAGGGAGAAAACCCGTTCTACCACGAAGGCATGGAGAAGGTGAAGAATAAGCAAATGAGAGAGGATATAGCTAAGTCTAAAGAACCCGCAGTAATAGTCGCAACCTCTGGGATGCTGAACGGAGGTCCATCAGTAGAGTATTTACGATTACTAGCACCTGATCCAAAGAATTCCCTGGTCTTCGTAGGATACCAGGCAAAAGGTACGCTTGGTAGAAGAATACTCGACGGTGAACGCGAGGTAACGATGATAGGCGAGGATGGGAAACTCGAGCTAGTAAAAATAAACATGGAAGTAAAATACATTGAAGGGTTCTCGGGCCACTCAGATAGACGCCAACTGCTAGCATTCCTTGCCAATATGAAGCCAAAGCCTAGAAACATTATACTAAATCACGGCGAGCCGCAAGCAATAATGAACTTAGCTGAAACCATAAGAAGGCGTGCCGAGAACCTAAACCTCTCACCCGACATAAAGGTCTACACGCCTACAGTACTAAGCTCGCTCTACTTAACTGGTATAGCTTAGAGCTCTTCCGCAAGCCGCCAGAAGCGGTCACGCAGGTAGTGCAACGCACGAGTAACTTTCCCCCTATCCATGGCTTCTACCTCTTTGCTATCATACAGTGCCTCGTGTACAGCGAGAGGAAGCAACCTAGTCGGCTCAACGATAACAACTACTTCGCCTTTCCTAAAACCACCCATGATCCTCACTATACCTGGCCGCATCAAATCGGCTCCTCGAGAGATCGGAATAACAGCGCCTTGATCAACTACTATAGCGGGTAACCACTTGTACCCATTTCTAATGAGGAATTTAAGATGCGGTAGCACCTTCCCCTCCACTTCTACCAGAGTAGGGACTCCATTAACCAGGTACATTGTCGTATCATCATCAACAACTACCTCGACTCTATCATCTCTATTTATAAGCTCAACGTTGTACATTGATTTAATTTTTTCTATTAACTTTTTCTTATCCTTCTTTGAGAGAACCCATCTACGCACTAGCTATCACCGTCTACACGGGAGCCCTACATTGTGTGCGAAGAGGGAATGCCCTATAAATCCCTAGGTACTGCCTCACGTGTGCTGGGGACAGCTGTATGGCTGAGACAACGCACAAAATCCTATCAGAAAATATAGGGAACGTTGTCCTAGTAAAGCTGAGAGGAGCGAACGAGGTAAGAGGTAAGCTAAAAAGCTACGACCAACACCTAAACATAGTATTAGAAGACGCGGAAGAAATATTTGAGGACGGGCACACGAGGAAGCTAGGCACAATAGTCATACGCGGCGATACCGTGCTTCTGATATCGCCGGCACAGGCCTAAGACGCTTAACCACTGAGTAAGCTAGGAAAGGTGATAAACTATGTCAAAAGGCACACCATCATTTGGTAAGATGGGTAAAAACTATACACATATCCGATGCCCTAGATGTGGAAGACAC
This sequence comes from Pyrodictiaceae archaeon, assembly GCA_026986935.1. Classification (GTDB taxonomy): domain Archaea; phylum Thermoproteota; class Thermoprotei_A; order Sulfolobales; family Pyrodictiaceae; genus Pyrofollis. The sequence continues at coordinate 14,598 of JALSNP010000023.1, forward strand.
GCTTACAATGTTGCAAAGGGTTACTGTGCCGCCTGTGGATACGGGCGTAGTCGGAGGCTTCGGCGCTACTCGTGGATGAACAAGAAGGTGAATAGAAGAAGGCTCCGCTAACCAAGTGAATAGGATTAACGCATATTAAGTTACTAGGAACGTGGAGCCCTTACTCGTATAGGGGAGAGAGTAGTGGCTAGACAGAAGAAGAAGTTTAACATACTTGAGCACGAGCTTGTTCCGCGCCATGAAGTTGTTCCACCGGATGAAGCTGTTCGTATACTACGTGAGCTCAATGTTCGCCCCGAGCAGCTCCCTTGGCTACGCGTAACAGACCCCGTTGCTAGGGAGATAGGGGCTAAACCGGGCGATATAGTGAGAATTTATCGTAAAAGCCCTACTGCAGGCGAAGTAGTTGTTTATAGATATGTAGTTGGATACTAAAGGCCTTTAGAATAATTAAAGGTTCGATACCTTTGGTAATGAGGTGATACTTGGTCTTGGGATCAGTTACTAAGGCTTTCCCCTCGGTAGATGATAGATGGCTAGTAATGAAATCGTTTATAGATGAGTACGGTCTTGTACGGCAACACATAGACTCATTTAATAGATTCGTCGAGAAAGAATTGAAGCAAATAGTGAAGGAGTTTGGCCGTGTCGCAACGCCTCGCAGATATTACGAGATAAGAATAGTTGACGTCGAGCTAGGCGAGCCAATGGTTATTGAAAGTGATGGCGGGGAGCACCCAGTTACGCCCATGGAGTGTAGGATTCGAGACCTAACTTATGCGGCCCCCATTAAGGCTAAGGTGGTGGTAGTAGAAAACGGGGTCGAGCAAGAGCCCGAGGAAGTTATACTGGGTTTTCTCCCAATCATGCTTCGCTCCAAAGCCGACCCATTAGCACGTTGCTTCTATGAAGGCGGTGAACGGGAGGAGTGTGAGCGAAGACTAGTAGAAGCAGGGGAGGATCCGCGGGATCCAGGAGGCTATTTCATAATCAATGGATCGGAAAGAGTAGTGGTGATGCAAGAGGACCAAGCACTTAATAGAATCCTGGTCGGCAAGGCACGGGCTGGTACCGGTAGCGCTGTTTACACCGCGAAGGTTATCTCATCGCATGCTGGTGTAAGGTATCAGCTCATCCTGGAT
>JALSNP010000024.1 GCA_026986935.1 Pyrodictiaceae archaeon
GCTCATAGGGAGAGAGCAGTGGCCTATCCAGTGGTGGGAGGTTAGGATCCCGACGAGGATACCCCACATACTCTTCAAAGAAGCATACATCTCATTACCGCAATAATTTTTCTCCTCGTATCACTTGACCGAGCCTATATTCCTAGGGTTTAATAGTATGCCTGAGGCTTTGTTCTTAGTTTAGTCCATTGGCTAAGTGTCTTGATAAGAGAATCTTAGAGGAGTGATAAAGGGAACCCAATTAATAATTTGGGGATCCCTATTATTTTTGGTGAATAAGATACTACGTGGAGCTATTGAGAGGCGATGCCATGATGGCTGTGAAGAGTATTGCAGAGAGCAGGCCTAGTATAGGGCTTAGGAGAGTAGTGGGCGCTATTATTGCTACGGTAGGGTATATTTTGAGCCCCTTATCTTGGTGGAATGACGCCTTTGTGAATATCCCGATAAGTATTGCAACGGCGTATGTGCTTCACATATTACTAGGTGTTGATAAGCTTCTCGGCTTCTATGTAGGCTATCTCGCTAGTAATATTGTAGGCATGTTTATGCTCTTCTACGGGGGCTATCTCCTTACTGGATCCCGGCAAAGCCTTGGAAAACGAGATGTTGTTATAGGGGCTCTAACGAGCCTGATATACACCGTTATCGCGTCAGTAGTACTCCGGTTCGCCGGGTTGTTATAGTGTATCTATGAGGGGCTTCTTGCCAAGGTACTCGGCCGCTGTTAGTAGAGCTACACCCCGGCGGGCTGCATGCTCTATGACTGGGCGGACTCTTTCACGCCACCTCTTTTCTCGGAGAAGGTGATGGTCATATATTATGAGCTTGGGCTCGGAATCTATTATGGTTATTGCGTTCTCTATTGCTCTTTCAAGGTTTATGCGATTAAGCATGTAGGGGTATAGATAGGTGGGTGGACCATCGAGCACTACTATATCGGGTCTATTCTTTGCTATTTCTTCCGCATAGTCTTCTATTATGGGGCCCATTACGTCACTGGTGTAGAATAGAGAGATGTTAGCCCTTCGGGCCTGGAACCCTATTACCCAGCCAGTCCTGTCATACTCTACTCCGTGGAACCAAGGGGGAGTAAATTCTATCTCAATTCCGCAGGCTTGTATCTTTCTGCCATCAGCCCAGACAGTTTCTACACCATCCTTTACCTCCGCTATCCACGGGCCCCTGATCCACAGCCTAGTGAGCCTCCTAAACCACTCCCTCCCCTTACTAATCAATTCCCTGCGCCTATCATCATACCCAGGGAATTTCTTAGACAAAGCAAGCTGGAGAGACATTACAGGGTCAACATACTCCTTGCTCTCTGGCTCAACCAGGACCCTTTCCACACCAATTATCTTCGCAAGCGATTCAAAAAATAAGCGAGCCCTTCTCCACTGACTCTCATTAATGTATTCATTAGGGTTCTTAGCCAGAATAGTCTTACCCTTAAAGAGCTCTAGGGGGAGTAGGGGATCCCCTGGGCGCGGGTGATGATCGTAATGATAATGAGTTATTATGATTACTCTAACCCGGCTAGATCTCATCAACGACGCGATTTTCCTCAAAGCTTGCTCTCTTAGCCTCTTCTTATGATCCTCTGGTAAAGGGTAGCTAGGCTGCATAGCTGCTGCTCCCGGATCAACGAGTATATCGCAGCCCTCCCCGTGTAGAAGTACTGAGGCCGACTTGGCGCCTAAGCTATCGAACCACACTATCTCGAAGAACTTGCCCCATTCCATAGCCCTAATCCTTCCTCTTAACAATTTCACTAAGTATTTCGCGATATACTGGGAGACTCCAGTCCCATTTCCCTCCTGTATCTTGTTTATTCCCTAGTAGTGGTGCATCAACTCTAGTCACTAAGTCATATGCTTGCAGTATTTTCATTAATTCCTCCGAGGCAGTGTCGAGATCACGTAGTGTAGCGCTAAGCTCGTTTACTAGGCCCTTATTCTCTATCATCTTGACTACTTTACGAATCCTCGCTGCGAGCGCCTTTCTCCAAAAGCTAATATCCCCCCTATACCTCGTAGCAATTATGATCGTTTCACCGGGGTTCCCTCCGGTCAGTCGCCAAAGCTTCTCTGGCTCAGCTTTTAGCCCGAGTCTTTCCGCAAGCTGAGCATAGGCTTGAAAAGGTAGGCCAGCAAGCCTTCGTACACCTACTCTTCCACGCTTATACGCTGATAGTGCGTTGAAACCTAGCTGTGTACCAGCACCTATTATCGTCACGCCAGCGGCTCTCCATGATAGAAGCTTATTGGCTGTACCCTTGAGTGAATCAAGATAGTCTGGTACCCTTCCAGGCCCAATACCTCTATCAACGTGATCAACGATTACGACTATGTATTTACCCATTATGTTTAACAACCCGAGCCGGGCTAGTGCAACTGGCAGGCTATAGATTAGGGCTCGTCCCGGAGGCATCTCTGAGGTCATTGCTATTTTCCTCAATAATTCTTCGACACGGGGGGAGGCCGTTAACGCGTATTCTATCTTATCGCCCTCGATAGAGTCTATATAGACTACTACATAGTTGTTAAACATCCTAATATTTTTCACAAACCTCTGTAATAAAGAGCTTACACCAACACCCCTTGGGCCGTAAAGGTATATGAGTCTCAGCTCGCCCCCTATGAGGCTTATTAGTGCTGAGAGCTCTGCTTCTCTATCAACGAAGTATTTGTATGCCATCTATCCCCTCTCCAGGTTGAAAATAGTGAGTGCCGCCCCCTTTAAGCAAGAGAATACTCTTGAATTATTGCTGGAGGGTAGCGAGACCCGGGGGAAAAGAGCTGAGGAAACTAGGGCTGACAGCAACTATCATAGTGAGGATTATCGGTAATCTATTAGCCTTGCTGATTAATATCGCTGCAGCGTTCGTACTGGTTCGCAGACTAGGTGTAAGCGACTACGCCTTCTACCAGACACTAACAAAGAGGGGGACCTGGCTCGGCTCCTTCACAGTTATACTGATAGGTGACTGGGTTTACCGCTATAATGCCCAAAGAGTTCCGGGCTCCTGGGAGGCGGGAGTAATAGCTACCCTCCTATCATCAGTATACGCTTTCTCCATAGGTATTCTATTAGCCCTATACCTTGGCTCAAGTACCCCCCTTGCACTCTTATCCGGTGTCGCCGTGGCGCTTCTCATAGCGTATGCTATGACGAGGAGAATGCTCAATGCCCTGAGGCCAGTAAGGTTCGCCGCGCTACCTATAATATATAGGTTAATATATACGGGTCTAGTCGTCCTACTTGTGTATTTCACAAGCTATGGAGTAATGGGGGCGCTTTGGAGCATAGTAGTTGCAGGGACAGTGGCAGTGGCTCTGGCGCTTTTTTGGACGAGAAGCGCTAGGCCTTCCCCGAATAACCCACTACACATAGTTAAAGAATGGGTTAAGCATAGCTACGTCTACGTGCCTTTAGCTATATCCTCGCTGCTCATGAGCCTAGATGCTCTAATCGTATACCATTTCCAAGGCGACCGGGTTGTAGCAGCTTTTTTCGCAACTTTCATGATATTCTCCCTTATACTAGAATCTATCAGCACTGGTATAGGCTATATAACAACGTATCTACTACAGGGAGGAGAGGAGGAAAGAACCCACCACGGCCTAGTAATCCTATTGGCCCTGATTACACCCTTGCTAGTATTCATCGCAGCTTATCCAACGCACATAATGTATCTGGTTAATCCCCGCTACCTATGGGCTAGCAGGGTCTTGGTCTTCCACACAATACTCGCCATAACCTCGCTTTTCGAAACATACATCGGATCCATAGCTAGCGGAACCATTCGTGGACTAGCTTCAGAGACAGCCACGAAGCTAGCAAAGTTGGCTTTTATTTCACTTATATCAAAGCTCACATACTTCATAGAAATACTATTATTGCTCCAAATAATCTCAGACAACGTACATGCTCTCATCGCCTGGTCCTTGTCCCTTACCTCTGCATCACTGATAGCAATCCTAGGCTATCTATATATCACACCATCGCTGCATCCCAGAATACTAAAAAGACACATCACATACTTAGCAATATATATTATGATAAGCATCTTTGTCGCTCATCTCGTTTCTATCCCTCCGCCTTCACCACAATTCTTCACAGAAATAAAGATAGTGCTACCACCCTTCATAGGGTACGCCCTAATAACTTACTCTATAATAATCTTTATCACTCCCGAAATAAGGCGGATAATTAGGCAAATATTAGGATTATTACACTTAACCCAATAATTAGACAGTCCCCTTCCTTAACACGTTTAAGGGGGGATTTACAAAAACTTCTAATGGGGCAACAATAGTGCTAGTAAGAGGCAGGAGTGTTGGTAAGCAGTAGAGGTCTTAGACGCACCCTATTATCCTTCCAGCTACGTACAAGATACCGCTTATCCTCCATCGCGGCTAAGCTCACATTCCTAGAGAAATGGCTTATACTAGGAACTGTGATAGGTGTTTTGAGTAGTCTCTTCGCCACCTTCTTCTACGTCTTATTAGAGATTATGACAAGTCTCACGCTTAAAGTAATGGGTGCTCATACGCCTCTAAGGGGTTATACCGATCTAGGAGTGGCTGTTATAGAGCTAAGGGATGCTATTAACGTCTTTCTTATAATTCCGGCAATCCTCGGAGGCGCGTTGGTGTCGTCACTGCTCGTGTTCACATTTGCGCCAGAGGCGGAGGGCCACGGAACCGATGCCGCTATAAGAGCGTTCCATAAGCTTGCCGGTATTCTACGCGCCCGCGTCCCTATAATAAAGGCGGTTGCCTCGGCCTTCACTATAGGTAGCGGGGGTAGCGGCGGCGTCGAGGGCCCTAGTGCTCTGATGGGCGCTGGTATAGGGAGCGTTCTTGCCCAGAAATTGGGGCTCGGGCTCTGGGATAGGAGAATAGCCCTGGTATCGGGTATGGCTGGTGCTCTTTCCGCTCTCTTCCGCGCACCTATAGGGACAGCTATTTTCGCTGTAGAGGCCCTCTTTCGTAGGGATATAGCGGTTCAGGCTCTTATCCCTGCCCTTATATCCGCGATAATAGGTTATGCGGTAACGCTTCCATTCTGGGGGTATAGCGAGGTATTCCCACACATACAGGCAGATATAAGAGTATTGTATACAGCTAGCGCACTCGCTAGCTATATAATACTTGCGTTCGTTGCAGCTATCTTCGGTATTTTTTATGTCGAGGCGTTTTATGGTGCGCGGAGACTATTTGCTAGGTATATAAAAAGGGTCTGGCTACGCCCTGTCGCTGGCGCGTTACTCACCGGGATAATAGGGTTATTTGTGCCACACGTTCTCGGATCCGGGCGCCAATTACTAACAAGGTTCCTCGAGGACCCAAGCATAGTCCTAAGTACGTCTCCTAGCCACGATATTCTCTGGATAACCATTGTACTATTAATAGTAGCAATAGCTAAGATTGCTGCAACCTCGTTCTCCATAGGAACCGGGGGGAGCGGAGGAGTATTCGCGCCAGGTATAATGGCTGGAGCGCTTATCGGCTACGCCTTCGGCATATCGCTTGGAAAACCACTTGCAGGAATAGACCCACTTGTATACTCCTACCTAGGAATGGCAGCGTTCTTCGCCGCGGCCTCAAAGACCCCGCTAGCAACCTCGCTAATGGTAGCCGAGATGAGCGGTAACTATGGCCTACTCGTACCAGCGCTGCTAGCAAGCTATCTTGCGCGAGAACTTAGCGGCGAGAGAACAATCTATGAGTCACAGCTCCCGCACAGAGTGAGACCAGAGGTCATTAACATAGAGGCTGTGCTTACAATGCTTCGGCGGAAGGGTAAAATAATAGGTGTGAAAGCCATAGATATTGCTGAGAAGAGGTTTAAGCCGCTCACAATAAGGGATACCGTGGCCCGCGCCATAGAGCTTATAGCTGGGCTACGACAGCACATCATCCCCGTAGTCGATGACCAAGGCCGGGTGCTTGGCGCCATAGATGCCTCATTCCTAGAAAAACTACTGGCAACGCCTCCAGCGACACTGATAGGCTCCATAGATATCCGTAAGCCCCCTGTGATAAGAGAGGATGAGGATATTGTGCACATTATGACGGTGCTTGAGGAAGCCGAGGAGGAAGGCATGGACTATGTAATCGTCGTTGATAAGGATCTACGCTATAAGGGCATAATTCTCTACCACGACCTAGTGGCAGCAACTATAGCATCATACCTTCACAGCATAAATGGGGGACGAGCGCACGCTAAAAAGCCACAGAGCACCCCTATACACGGCCCCATAGCTATCCATGAAAGAGAGTTGGATCATCAGTTATGACGTAGTCTATCTCGTCTATAAAGTCTTTAATGCTCTCTGGCTCGTTAACCGTCCATAGAACGGTCTTCGCTCCAGCATCATATACTTTAGAGAGATAGCTGCGCAGCCCCTCGGGCCCCACAATCTCCAGAGCCTCTATTGGCGGATTAACTGTTTCAAGGCCAAGACTCTTTATAAGTATTAGAGCTTGCCTAGCTTTTTCTATACTGTCTATGTTTATACCGAGTCTCGCGTCCCTATTAAGCGATCTAAGAAGCTTTAACACGTCTACATCAAAGCTTATGAATATTACTTCGTCGAGTCTGCCATGCTCTACAACGGTTCTAAGGGCTTGCTTAGTTGCCCTAAGCTCTTTTATCTCCACGAATACCTCGTAGCCCCGGGGGATAGCTTCTAGTGCTTCCCTTAGTGTAGGAATAGTCTGGCCCATTCCGAGATGGAAAGTTTTTAAATCTTTTAATAACAAGTCATCCACATTAGCGTTTACTCCAGCCACTCTCTCAAGATCGGTGTCATGAATAATTACGGCTTCGTTATCCGCGCTCACTCTGACATCAAGCTCGACTCCATGAGCCCCGTATAGGAGGGCGCCAAGAAACGAGGCAATAGTGTTCTCCGGGTATCTCCTAGGAAACCCTCGGTGGCCTATTATCCTCGGCAAGGAATACCCCGGTATTGGCCTAGTTCGCGGCTCTACAAAAGCTTAATAGCTCAAAGCACTTACCAAGAAGCATGGGCCCAATGAGATGAGCCCCTGGGTTTTAATAATTACTCTCGTTCTCGTAGTTATAGGCCTGCTGGTATTACTAGCTTTTATCGCTTCTAGGAAGTTGTTAAGCCCGCCTCGCAAAAAGGGGGACTGGACGCCAAGGGATCTCGGCCTTGATTATAGCGATGTTGAAGTAGTCTCGTATGATGGGGTGAAGCTTCGCGGCTGGTTTATCGATACTGGGAGCGATAAAACGGTTATAGCTATACATGGCTACACGTCGAGCAGATGGGATGAAACCTATATGAAGCCTATAATAAAGATCCTCGCCGCCAATGGGTTCAACGTACTCGCTTTTGATTTCAGAGGGCACGGGGAAAGCGGCGGGGACTACACCACCCTTGGTTTTAGAGAGCTAAGGGATTACCATAGGATAATATCGTGGCTCAAGAACAGCTTGGCCGAGAAGTCGAGGAAGATCGGTGTTATAGGCTACTCGATGGGAGGCACTGTGGCCATAATGATTGCTGCTACGGTTGACATGGTAGACGCCGTAGTAGCTGATAGCCCCTATATGGATATCACTGCGTCTGGGAGACGCTGGATTAAGCGAATGAGCTCCCCCCTTAGGTATGTATTGCTAGCAATATATCCCCTGATAGTCTGGTTTGCATCAGTATCTGCTGGAGTCGATGTAAAGGCTCTACACATCCAACAGTATGCTGATAAGATAAAGAGGCCTCTACTCATAATAGCTGGGGAGCGAGACGACCTGGTAGCATTAGATGAGATTAAGTCCTTCTATGAGAGGGCGAAGGCTGGCGGCAAGAACGTGGAGTTATGGGTAACCAGTTCGGGGCATGTACGCTCAATTGTTGATCATCCCTCCCAGTACGAGGAGAGAGTCATCTCGTTCTTTAAGAGGTGGTTGAGCTGAGCGCTAGGAGTAAAAGCGTTGGGCTTATATTAGCTGTTCTAGCTGTCTTAGTGCTTTTTTACTTTGCCGGTGACTATATGCTTGCCGCAGTGCTTGAACCTATGAGGAAGGAGGGGCTCATACCGGGCACGGAGAAGTCTTGGAGGTTCTACGCGGGTCTCCTCAAGACTATACCGGGCTATGTTGGTCTAGCTCTTACTTTTCTCTGGGGTGTGCTCGCGGATAGGATCGGTAGGCCGAGGCTATTGCTCCTCCTGGGGCTCGTAATGGGTTTCTCGCTCGCACTAGTCGGTTTTGCTCATAACTATTTCTACCTATTATTAGTGCTAATAGTCTTTGGTATAGCCAAGATCGGGATAAGCCCTGTTATCTATGCGTTCATTCCTGACATCATGCCGTCGGAGAAGAGGGGTATAGGCTACGCAGCATACTATGCTGCGAGCGTGCTAGGCTTCATTGTGGGAATGGTTCTAGGCGGTATATTGTTGTACTGGAGAACAGCCTATACAAGCATAGGCCTAGTCATAATCATTACCTCGGTACCGCTATATCTATTATCACGGGGTATTCGCATCGGATACGCCGAGAAGACGGAGCTTACATCCTATAGTCTCAGGGAGGCGTTACGAGCAGCGCTAAACAAGACCGTCTTACTGATGATGATCCAGATAATCCCATGGACTATTCCCTGGGGGTTCATAACGCTCTATGCTGTTGATTATCTGCAAACAAGATGGGGTATCCCAAGAGGGTTGGCGAGCGGTATACTAGCGCTAGCAGCGCTATCGATAGCCATAGGGCATGTTCTTGGAGGGAAACTGGCCGATAGCCTTGTTCAAAAGGGCGACGTGAACGGGCGCGTAAAAGTATCAGTAATCGGCATAGCCATAGGGTTCCTAGCGATGCTCGGCATGTTCACATACCCGTACCCCTACGGCTCAACAAGCCTGGGAGCCCTACTACCACCTACTGTTCTAGCGCTTGCAGGGCTCCTCTTCACCACGTTTGCTTACCCTAACATAAGCTCTGTTATCAGTGACTGTGTCAGACCAGAGTATAGGGGGACGGTGTTCTCCATCTATAACATACTCAATACTGCGGGCTGGGCCACAGGGCCAGCGCTATACGGCCTACTGGTAAAATACCTAATGTCATGGTACCCGGAGAGAGCAGCCATCATGTACGCGGCTGTTATTCTTGAAAGCTTCTGGCTAATAAGCCTCGTAATCTGGTTAATCATAGCAAGGACTTATCCAAGGGATAGGATAACAGCGTAGAACGCCAATGACGGCTCAACAAATCTTTTCCCATATTATTTGAGATATTGCTTATTCGGTTAGTCCATAGGCCCAGCTAACCTCCTTGGCCCAGCCTAGTGCTCTCTTGACGGCTGCTCTCCACCCGCTGTATAATTTGTCGCGGGTACTGGGATCCATTCTTGGCTTGAACACTTTTTCAGCCCTCCATATAGCTCTTATCTCGTCCAGGCTTCGCCAAACACCAGTAGCTAGTCCTGCGAGGAACGCGGCTCCGAGGCTTGTTGTTTCTTTTATGAAGGGTCTCTGGATCTCTACGCCGAGTATATCGGCTAGGAATTGCATTAAGAAGTTGCTCTTAGAGACCCCGCCATCAACCCTTAGCACCTCCAGTCGAAGCCCGGACTCCTTTATCATAAGGTCGAGTACGTCCCGAGTGAGGTAAGCTATGGATTCAAGCACCGCTCTCACTACGTGACGGCGCTCGGTCGACCTAGTGATTCCTATAAGGAGGCCGCGCGCATACGGGTCCCAGTATGGCGCTCCGAGACCCACTAGTGCTGGGACGAAATACACACCGCCCGTATCCGGTGCCGCCTCAGCTAATGGGTCTACCTCCCCTGGTACCTCAATGATCTTGAGACCGTCTCGTAGCCATTGTATAGCTGCACCAGTGGCGAAAATGCTTCCCTCAAGCGCGTATACTGCCTCCCCACGACTCATGGAGTAGAAAATGGTGGTGAGAAGCCCTTTCTTAGAAAATACTATGTTTTTCCCAGTATTCATTAAGATGAATGTACCAGTACCGTATGTGGCTTTAACTGAGCCAGGCATAAACCCTGCCTGGCCGAATAGTGCTGCTTGCTGGTCACCTGCATCACCGCAAACTGGTAGCTCTGCGCCAACAACCTCCCGAGCTTCAGGCCCTAGGTAGCCGTAGCACTCGTTATCAATAGATGGCCTAGGCTCCGGTAACGAGTGGCGAGGCACTTTACCCATAATCTCTAGGAGATCATCGTCCCAATCCAGTTTCTCTATGTTGAAGAGCATTGTCCTGGAAGCATTACTGTAATCAGTTACATGGGAGCCGTTCTTACTCCCTGTTGCTATGTTTTTCCCTCCTCTCGTCAAACGCCATATGATCCACGAATCCATGGTGCCTAGTACTGCTTCTCCTTTTTCAAGGCGCTCACGTAGCCTGGGCACGTTTTTGAGAAGCCACATGATCTTCGTGGCGGAGAAATAAGGGTCCGGCACTAGGCCCGTCTTTCTATGGATGACCTCGCCGTATTCTTCGCGTAGCTTATCGCTGAGAGGGGCTGTCCTCCTATCCTGCCACACGATAGCATTGTAGAGAGGAGCCCCCGTCCTTGTATCCCATACGACTATTGTTTCTCTCTGATTAGTTACTCCTATAGCAGCTATCTCTCGGGGATCGACACCACTATTCCTTATAGCCTCCCTTATTACTAGCTTCGTGTTCTCCCATATCTCGATGGGGTCGTGCTCTACCCATCCAGGCCTAGGATAGATCTGTCTATGTTCCTTATAGCTCCAACTATTCTTAACAATATTGCCGCTCTCGTCAAAAATCAGCGCCCTAGTACCAGTAGTGCCCTGGTCAATAGCCAACACATAAACCAAGACAGTCACCCCATAATAGTGTCCTTATCCCGGCTTAGAGGATATCAGGGCCAAGTTTTCGGTCACTTTAATCCTCACTTCAACACCGAGAGATCTCGCTAACAGGTTAGCGAGCTCACGTACCTCGCGAAGCAACTGAATAGCCTTCGAAGGATTAGCTAGGAGGCGTAGAGGGAACCTCTCAACCACTATCTCTAGGACATTTCCTTGGAGGCGGGCCTTTCCCTCATACTCGTCTACTCTCCAATTAAATTCTAGCGCTGTTTTGGAGAGATCAATTTCACTAACCTTGCCGTCAACCTCTATGGTTACGCGTAAATTGACCGCCATCTTAGATCTGCCACGATCCTCTTCTCTCCAAGTATCCCACTGACCCTAAATTAGGAATTTACTTAGAATAGTAGGTAAAAACCGGGTGTAGAGGATTATATTAGCTCTTATTGCTTAGCCTTGCTCCTCCTTATACACTGTCCTTATAGTGATCGTGCCGGAGATGTTTGACAAGCTTATATCTATTCTCTCCGGTGGTTTCTCGGTCTTGCTCAGCATCTCAACGAATTTAGCTATGACCTGGTCGTCGATATTTGCCTCCATATTTATCTTTATTGTAGCCATTGAGCTTACACCCCCCTCATCCTATTAGAACCAGGTGCTAACTCTCTATGTATTTACGTAGATACGTCTTCTTAGTTAAACTTTGACTCGTTCCTATCAAAGTAAGCTAAATGACTCTACAGAAGCGTCGCCCATAACGGAAGTGTTATCAAGTACTGAATGATTAGCGAGGATAAGACAAAGGGGACGGAGTACTTGAAGAACGTGGAGGGTTTAACATGGTAGCCCTCCTTCTCAGCCATAGATATCGCGACGTATAGCGCGGGCGCAGCCGCCACCGTTAGATTGCTTGCGAGAGTGGCTGACCATGCCATCCCCCAGTAGAGAGGCCATGCATTAACCCCAGCCATTCTCGAGGCGTCTCTCACCAAGTAAAGGAACGTGAGTAGTAGTGCATCGTGCTCGATTATTGTAGCAAGGGCTGCTACAGCCCAGTAGAAGACACTATATGCTACATAGGGGCTTGAGCTCAGAAAACCCATGAGGTGATGGGCAGCGTTCTCCAGGACACCGTTTATCTCGAGCCCCCCTACGAGGCCGAATAGTGATGCATAGAATAGTAAGGCGCGCCACTCGACGTGCTCGAGCGCCCGCTCTACGGGTACACCCTTCTTGGTTAGCCTGTTATATAGCTCCGCAACTAGCGCTGTGAACGCGGCGCCGCTCATCGTTATAAACCCGAGGGGGACTCCGAGAATAGGTCTTATCGCCATACCTGTTACAGTCGCTAAGAACCCTGCTGCGCCTATGAGTAGAACGGGTTTGTTTATCCTTTTCTCTAGCTCCTGGGGGCTTATCTCGACAATGTTTTCTGGCTCCTTGGATAAGAACAGTCTATACATTAGTGCAACAACTAGTAGAAAAGTTATTGTGAGCAACGGGAAGCTACTAGGCCTTCCATGGCTCCATATAAAGTCTAGGAACTCTGCGCCAGCAACGCTATGCAGTAACTGTGGAGGCAGATCACCCATTAGGAGAGCTGTCCCCATGAAGTTCGCCGCGAACCCTACAAAGAGTATTGCTAGGACGGGGTCACCACCAGCTTTCCGAGCAGCCTCTAGGACTATGCTGCCGAAAAGCAGTATTACGAGAACATTGTCCACGAGTATAGAGACGAAGCCCGCGAGTATAACCATTGCTAAGAGGAATAGCCTATAACTATGTACGCGCCTAGCAACACTATCCACGACAAGCTCCGCGAACCCCCCCTCTATTAGGTACCCCGTTATTACCCACATCCCAAGAAGTATTGCTATCACGTTCCAATCAATGATATGGAAAGCCTCTAGAGGCGTGTATTTTGTCAGAATAATCATTATTATGAGGCCGCTAAGCCCCAGGATACTTTCATCTATTATTCTAGACACTATTCCCGCGACAACTACGAGGAAAATCGCTGCTGCAACGACCTCGGAAAACACTCACGACACCACTAACCCCTAGAAGCGATCCCTGTGTAGCCTTTAGATGATCCCGGCTCCTTCTAAGCTATTTCGCTAGAGCACAGAAGCAGCAATAGGTCTAGGCATGGGGTACTGTAAAAAGATGTATTTTAAAAAGGAACTTGATACTTTTGCTGGGAGGAGTTATAGCCTTAGTGCCCTAGGAGGGCTAGTTCTAGTATCTTCTTTACCTCTATTTGCACGTCTATGGGGAGCTTGTTTATCACTGGCTCGAAGAACCCGTTGACTATCAGCCATGTGGCCTCGTCCTCGTCGAACCCCATGAGTGCTAGGTAGTAGAGTTTCTCGTAGCTTATCCTGCCCACGCTTGCCTCGTGGCTTAGCTCGGCGTCTTTCTCCTCGGTGCCTATTGCTGGTATTGTTATGCTCTTAGCCTTGTCGCCTATGACTAGGGTGTTACAGCTCATGAAGCCCGTGGCTCCCTTAGCGCCGCGCGCGGCGTACAGCATTCCATTGAACTCCTCTACTGCCTCATCCCTAACCACTGTACGGTTAAGTATCTGCGCACTCGTCTCTGGTGCCTCGTAGCGTACAAGAGGAGCACTATAGACTCTCTGCCTATCGCGGTAAAGCGCTATGCTCTGTACAACACCCCTGCTCTTTCTTCCACGAAGATCGATTCTCGGCGACGTATTAGCTGTGGTCGCGTAGAACGCTATCGAGGTTAGCTCCGCGTAGGCATTGTCGCCTTCAACTATGACTCTCTTAACGGGCATGTGGTGTACCTCGCCTAGCCAGTTGTTTATACTAGCGACGTAGAGCCGAGCGTTATCCTTTACAAAGCCCTCGAGCCCTCCTAGGTGGACAGCGTATCTAAGAGCTATGGGTGTTGTACAGCCCTCAATCCAGTGCAGCTCAGCGCCCTCCTCGAGTACTATTAGTGTGTGCTCTGTCTGGCCAAGCCCCTCTCTGCCTATAATGAAGACACCTTGCAGCGGCTGAGGTATCTTTACACCCTTGGGCACATAGATGAAGGGTCCTCCGGCCCATAGCATTACGTGGTAAGCGGTCTTACGGTTAAGCCTTGGGTGTAGTGCTCGGAACGCATACTCCTTTACAACAGGGTAGCGCTTGACAGCCTCATCCATGCTAGTGAAGATTACGCCTCGTTTCTCTAGGTACTTTAGCACAGCCTTGACTACCACGTTGTCAACGTCTATGCTAAACCCGCTCGCAAGTACCTCGAGCTCCTCTGGCTTTACCCCGAGGCGTTCAGCAGCCTTTATTGCCTCCTCGGTGGGGAGTACAGGGTTCTCAAGCCCCTCTATGAACACCTTATAGGTTACCTTCTCTATTAATGGATCTATCTTTGGGTCAGGCTGCGATGTCTTGAGGTACTCGAAGGCCTCGAGACGTCTACGCAGCACCCATTCGGGCTCTCTACGCTTCCTACTGAACTCCACTATATCGTCACGGCTTAGGTCGGTCAGAGGCTTATCCTCTAGCACGTACTTCACGCGGCTCAAGGAAAGAATCACCTCCCACCATTGTGGTGAGCTATCCAGGTGTATCCCTTCTCCTCTATGAGCTGGACGAGCTCCAGCCCCCCATGAGCCACTATACGGCCATCATACATCACATAGACATAGTTGGGCTCAATATACTTGAATAAACGAGGCTGATGAGTTATTAGGAGAACTATTGCCCCCTCGTCCCGGAGCCTCTCTATAGCCTTAGCCACGAGAGGCATGCTCTCAACATCAACGCCGCTATCGGGCTCATCTAGTAGAGCAACCTTAGGCTTCTGGGCAAGAACTCTTACAAGCTCTAGTCTTTTCCGCTCACCACCACTCATACCGACCATGAAGTACCGTGATAAAATGTTGTCACTGAGCCCAACTAATCTCACCAGTTCACGGGCGATGCTTAGGGCCTCACTAGTGTTCTCTACTCCTCTAAACCTCTTGATTATCCTCGAGAGAAGCTCTGCTACACGTACACCCTCAACCTCTAGGGGCATCTGGGTTGCCAGAGTTATACCTCTCCTCGCTCTTTCATGAGTCGGTAGCTTGGTTATATCCTCTCCCTCGAGAAGCACCCTGCCCTCGAGCTTGTACTGTTGATGCCCCATTATGGCGTTAACTAGGCTGCTCTTACCAGCGCCATTAGGCCCCATAACAGCGTATATACCTGGCTTACTAAGGCTGAGCGTAACCCCTTTTACAACAATTTTCCCGTCACTGGTAAGTACTCTTGCCTCCTGAACCTCAAACGTCATTGCTGAGCCACCTCTATCTCTATACACATCCTTACTTGAACCCTTG
Source organism: Pyrodictiaceae archaeon (assembly GCA_026986935.1). Taxonomy (GTDB): domain Archaea; phylum Thermoproteota; class Thermoprotei_A; order Sulfolobales; family Pyrodictiaceae; genus Pyrofollis. The sequence goes on from JALSNP010000024.1 coordinate 15,193, forward strand.
TTAAAGATATGTTTACACTCGTTAATAAATCCTATCCACGGACACAGAACCCAGCCTCTTTAACAAGGACACTCGGAAAACATCACAAAAGAATACAACTTCATTATAAAAACTACAAGACATTAAATACACGCCTTTGCTCCTCTCCAGCTACAGAGCCTCGAAGAAGCCCATCGCTCTAGCTGCCTCTTCCGGGAAGGATAAGCTTTCTCGA
>JALSNP010000025.1 GCA_026986935.1 Pyrodictiaceae archaeon
CGTGCAGCAGCTTGTCGAGCTCGAGGTTGAACATCATTCCGAGGCGGTGAGCATTTAAGCCCATATGGGGCATGCTTGCATGTGCTTGCCTCCCCTTCACCGTTACTTTGAAGTGGAGAATGTGCTTCTCAGCGACTATTACTTTTGAGCCGTCGGGGCTACCAGCATCTGGTACTAGGAAGTAGTTTTCTTTACCATATTTCTCGAACACGCGGTGCTTGAGTAAATGTAGTAATCCGTAACGGCTTCCTACCTCCTCGTCACTTACAAGCGCGATGCCAAGATTAATACGAGGCTTTCTCCTCTTCTCTACAAGGTATTTTGCCGCGCCAAGCGCAATAACTATAGCCTGTCCATCATCCTCTACTCCGCGCCCATAAACATAGTCTCCTTGAATAGTTACATCGTAGGGTGGATAACTCCAAAGGGAGGCGTCCCCTTCAGGAACTGTATCCATGTGGGCTATTATCCAGAAGGTTCTCTCTGTGTCCTCGCCCTCGAGCAGCGATACTATGTTAGGCCTATAGCCGCTTGGAACACGATCATCGCGTGCATCGAATCGTTGAACCCCCAGTCCTAGCTTTCTAATCTCCTCTTCAAGGATATTTGCTCTCTCAGCCTCTCCTTCACCGCCCAGTTCGGGTGGCAGGGCTTTTACAGGGATGAATTCCCTATAAAGGTCTATAATGTATTTTCTAAGCATTTCCTTATCTTGTTTATCCAGTACAGCGTGCATGAGAGGCCCCTCGCATAACTAGTTCTGTACCCTATGATCACAAGAGATTATTCTAGCTTTAATCCCTCCCTCTTGGGATAGCCTGCTCGGCGCTATTATAGCTGGGAGAGTAAGGAATATATGAACGATATCTCGTAGAGATACTGGGCATAATGTTACTCTAAGAGCTAGGTATAGGAGAGGTGCATATGCTTCCGCACGAGCTAGTTGCTAAGTACATAGCGCCGGTAATGAGGGCCTTAATCGCGCATAACCTTGTTATGAAGGGGCTGAGCCAGGAACGTATAGCTAAGCTTCTCGGCGTCTCGCAGCCCATGGTTAGCAAGTATCTGCGCCGCGATAGGAATGCTTTGTTAAAGGAGCTAAAGAAATACGGTATTAGCGCTACCGAGGCTGAGAGCGTTATTGACCTGTTATCATCTCTTCTAGAGAGGGGAAGCATTGTGGAATACTATAGCGCGTTTACAAGTTATGTGAACTCTGTACTAGCGCGGGGAGACTTATGCGAATTCCATAGGAGGGTTGAGCAAAGGCTCCCACAGAACTGTAACATATGTCGCCAGGCCTTCTCTCCCTCCAAGGACGTTGTGGTTATGGAGGTTGAGGAGGCTGTAAGCATGTTTGTAAATCATCCAAAGGCTTACCTGGTTATACCGAATGTTGGATCCAACATAGTTGCCGCCAAGCAGGGCGCGAACACCGTCTCCGATATAGTGGGGCTAACGGGGGGAATAATACGAGTAGGCAGGCAGGTAATCGCCATAGGCTCGCCGATTTATGGGGGGAGTAGGCATACAGCCAAGGTCCTGCTCGTAGTCAATAGGAGGTGGCCTAGGAAGCGCGCAGCAATGGTCATATCGTATAATACTAGGTGTATAGAGTTCTTCCGGAGCAAAGGATTTTCGATAATAACACTAGGCCCACACGAGTCGCCAGAAGCGCTTCTAGCTGATATCGAGCAAGCAGTTAAGAAACAAGATACTCCTCCCGACGTCTTAGCGGATAAAGGTGGATACGGGCTAGAGCCCGTAATATATGTCTTCGGGGAATCAGCTCGCCAAGTTGTTAGCATCGTTGTCGAATGCCTGGATACGTTATAAGCGCGGGCTCGGCTCCTCGGTGTAGAAGTCCTCGCCACCAGCTAATACCTGCTGAATAACGGCATAAAGGTCGTCGAGACCATACCCCGATACTGCTGATACAAATCGAGTAGCAGAGGGAGCGATACTATCACTTGGTAGTAGGGCCTCAAGGCTACGCGCAGCTGCATCCGCTAGTCCTGGATCAAGACCAGCAGAGACCAGCGCGGAGTATAAGCGCTCAGGGTTGTTAAGAACCTCGTTTATTTCCTCCATCTGCTCTGGTTGGAGAAGATCAGCCTTACTTATGGCAATGACCTGGGGTAAGCCTAGTCGTAGACGTGTCGACATCGCTAGGAATAGGCTTGAGGCCAGGCTTTTAGGGTTAGATGCAAAGACTGCGTCGAATATGAAAACCACTACAGCCTTGCTACCGGATACCAGCTCGCGTACAACATAGGGCCCGGTATCGCGGAAGGCGAATAGCTCCATTTGGCCAGGCGTGTCTATGAGAACATAGTTAGCCTTCGTTGCCTCTATCTCTTCTTTTACCCTATCTATGTGCTCTGTAAGCATGTCTATGGACGCGATTAGTGCGCCGTTTGGGCCAAGCCTGTATCTCTCCATAACGGATCTCGCGTTAACGTAGTCTCGTATATCTATTTCGGGCTCATAGGGGATCCACTCAGCGGCAGGGTCTAGATTAACTCTCGCAACCCCTAGTTGATTAAACTCCATCCAGTCGCCAAGCGCATCAACAAGATGGGACTTACCGCTACCAGCAGGGCCCACGATAACGATATAGTACATAGATTATGCCCCAATAGAGCCCTATGCTAGCTAAGCCTCTTAAAAGTAATGATATTTAGTACTTAATTATCACCACCTTTCTGCTACCTCTTGGGGGCTGGGCGTGTCAGAGCAGAACGAAAGGCTAGTACCCGTAAGAGTCTCGAGCATCCATGACCTCGCGAGGATAGCTGCAACAATAATAAGCCTTGGCCAACCAGCCTACCTGGTTCGCTACAGTAACGATGACGGCAAGAAGATATATGGTATAATAGCCGTTCTACGCGATTACTACAAGCTATATGGTTTGCCCATGCTATACTACTATGTTGATTCGAACCAGCTTGGTGAAGGAAACTATCTACTAGTAAAAGTCGATGACCAGGGAGAGCACGTAGAAGTATCCAAGGGGACCAAGCCTGGCTGGATAGCAGTACCCATAATAGATCTCGCGGAGAAACCTGCCTTTTTCCCTGACTAGGCTGGAGCCTAGGCATCTTATCCGCAACTAAGGTAACCAATTATTTACCCAAACGATTCTCTATTGTTCCAAGCGATCCATTAGAAGTAGTGGAAGAAGTAACACAGCATCCTCGGGTTTAAACCCGCCGCCTATGCACAAAGAATACCCAGCGGTGGGATCTATTGAGACTCGTAACAGTCAAGATGCCTGAAACATACCTCGAAGGCCTAGACGAACTAGTGAAAATGGGTCGCTACAGCAGCCGAAGCGAGGCTATACGAATAGCTGTAAGAGAGTTACTAAAAAGAGAGCTATGGGGTATACCAGAGCACCCTACCGGTTTCGAGCTCGCTCCTCGTAGAGAGCCTCGAAGAGTGACAGTCTAGTCTCCCCGGGGGTAAGGAGCAGTAAGAAGAATAATGCTCTTTTTGTGCCCTAGATTCCCACTCTCCTAAGTATCGGTGATAGTAATAGGGCCGGAAGCCTATCTAGCCGCGATAGGCATCATATTAGGGGTGATTTATGCTATTTATCGCGGCGAGCCTTTCCCATCCTTAGTCAAGTATGGTTTATTGTTTGGTGTGCTGCTACCGTTGCTATATATAATAGTTGTTTTACTAATAAAAATAATAGAATTTGTAATAATAATAGGGGTTATCCTCTTTATCACGTTTCTCTTGCTAAGAGTATTTAAGAGAATAGTTGTTCCCTAGGATTAGGACGTGGAGCAAACGTGTAGCACACGGTATTAAACCGGGCCCTATACCTCTGAGGGGTTTATTTAGGAGCGTGGACTAGTGGTGCAGCATCCGCGTACTATGAGGAACCTCTTAGTAATACTACTGCTCATAAGCGTTGCTACAAAGTTCCTAATTGTTATGGCTTATGCAGAGAGGCAGGTAGACTACGTCGTGGTAGGAAGCATTAATGGCGTTATTGATGATTCGGTGGCAGAGTACGTGTCTCAGCTTATTAGTTATGCGCAAGGAATAGGAGCAAAAATTGTTATTTTAGAG
>JALSNP010000026.1 GCA_026986935.1 Pyrodictiaceae archaeon
ATATGCTATTAGGTTACCCTCTGGATCTATGAACACGATATCGGCGTACGGGGTGGCTATGGCTGTACGCTTAATATACTCGTATACACGGCTTCGGGCCCGTGACCAGTCCCCCTCTATCACGACGCTTATACGAGTACCGTGCCACAAGGCTTTATTATCGTGCTCAGCATAGCTCAGAATTATGGGCCTATTATGCTCTATATCTATTTTCAGTTTATAGTAGTAAATCTTCGTGAAACCTATGGGTGATGTATATACTTCTACGGGCTTTCCCGTCTTAATTTGGCCATAAAGTATGGCCATCTTAGCGCCTAGGCCGAAACGTCCTCTCGCCTGCCTAAGCTTATACTTAGAGCTAAAGAGGACCTGGCCAAAAGCTTGTGGGACGTACTTAGGATTAATCCCAATACCATTATCCTCCACTGTTATACGATAAAAATCTTGACGCTCTTCGAGCTTCTCAACAACCACTACTATACGGGGCATAATACCATATACATCGGTTGCATCAAGCGCGTTCTCCACAAGCTCTCTGATGGTCTGATAAAGGGCTCTTGAAGGGCTTCCAAACCCAGCAAGCTCTCTATGCTCATAAAAGAACTGCGATGGCGTCATGCTCCGATACTTTTCCCTTACTGGCTCCCTTGCCTTGCTCATACCGCCCCCTGCTCGTCTTTCTAGCAATTATTCCCTTAAAACTGGTAACATACATGCATAGGTGTTCTCGAAATAGTTTCACCGAATAAATACATTCCCATTATTAATCACGCTTCTCTACCTACAACAAACCATATAAAACGGTGCAGAGAAATGAGAGCCCTATCCCCCCTATTATCAGCTGTTATATTAATAATGGCCACCGTTGCGGCAGGCATAATAGTCTACCAGTACTTTATTGGAGCCGTTAAAGGAATGACAACAAAACCAATGGTTTATGTGAGTAACGCACAATACATGGACGCTATTAAACGAGTGTTTGTAACAGTATACAACTCCGGTCCAAAAACCATAGTAATTAAATCAGCAAATATAGTTTGCAAAAATGGCTCAGAAATAACCATAAACACTACATCCCGCATAAATGTTGGCGAATCAAAAACACTCTCAATACCAGTATCTAGTACAACATGCATACCATCATACATAATACTCAACTACCAAGACACTAATGGAAAGATGTTCTCAACGAATCCTATCGAAATAGCGTGATCCAGCTCAAAGACGTAGGGATCCTCCATGAGCATAGCTAATCAACTACAAAACATTTTTGAATCTACTAAATGTAATATAAATATTAATAAAATTCTTAAAAAATATACAGTGTTCGGGCTAGTCCAAGTCATCATAGGAATAAATGACGAGAAAGAAATAATCTATTGTATAAACGAGCCAGAAATAACTACCAATAATGAACTCTTTGAACAAGCTGCCAGACTAGCTGATATAATTTTTTCCAATAATATTGATCTAAAAGATATATATAATCCTAAGATACTTAGAGAACTAGCAACAAAATATCAACTAGATTACAAAATTTTATCCTCTAACATGACAAAAATTGTATATTTTTTAAATAAGATTATATCAGGATATGGTAAAATCTATCCGCTAATTAAGGATAAATATATAGAAGAAATAGTTATAAATAAACCTAATTCTTTCGTATTTATTTTTCATAGGCTCTATAACCATACATGGCTTAAGACAAATATATTCCTAAAAGAGGATGAGCTCGATGACATAGTACTGAGGCTAGCCCGCATAGCGGGCAGGGAGCTAAGCATTGCTCATCCTTATGTCGAAGCGCCTCTACCTGATGGAAACAGGATAGCAGCAACATTTTCTAATGAGATCACGCGCTTCGGCACATCCCTAGTTATCAGGAAACACTTAGAAGAACCATTAACGCCAGCCGAGCTGGTAAAAAATGGGATGATATCATCCCTATACATAGCTTATCTATGGCTCCTAATTCTCTCCAAAGCAACAATAATAATCGCTGGCCCCACTGCATCTGGTAAAACGACACTACTACAAGCTCTATTATTACTAATCCCCCCAACTGATAGAATCATCACTATTGAGGACACTCCTGAGATCAACCTAGCTCATCACGAGAACTGGGATAGTCTTGTCACGAGAATAGTCCCAGGAATAGGAGCCGGAGAAAGCATTGACATGCTTTCTTTGACAAAGTTCGCCCTTAGGCGGAGACCCGACTACTTCGTCATAGGCGAGGTTCGGGGAGAAGAAGCGAAAACACTTATTCATGCAGCTGCTAGCGGTCATGGCGCATTAACTACATTCCACGCTGATAGCGCTTTATCTGTTATTCATCGTTTGAAGGCCGAGCCTATAAGTATTAAGGAGAGTTTTTTGCAACTTATCTGGACTATAGTTGTGCTGAGAAGAATTAAGATAGGTAACGGAGCCCATGTTCGCCGCGTGGTTGAGATATATGAGCTAAGACCAGAGAATGATGGAGTAGAACTACTTAAAATAGCTGAATGGAATAGAGCCAAAGACAGGCTTGTTCCTGATTCCGTAGAAGAGCTCATTAATAGAAGCTATAGGCTTAGAACTGTTTCTGATATATTATCTATTGATATAGGTAAGCTGAAACAAAAAATACTAGAACTAGAAAAAGTCATTAATAATTGTATTAATTGTTCATATACATCTTTTATAGAAAATATAAGAAAATACTATAATAGAGAGGTTGAGGTGATATTTGATGATACAAAAGGAGAGAATTAATGAAGAAAAGTTGCTTGCAGAAACACCTCTCCTATTACTGGCAATGTTACCTTACACTCTGAGTAAACGTGCGCCTCATCAAATATTCTCTTACGCTAATCAAGATAAGGAAAGTCTATTAGGAAACGTTGAGGAATATAAGAAAATAGCTCAAGTATATAGAAAACTGGAATACATATATTTAAACGATGTAACCGTATTGAGCAAAATAGCCGATACAATAAAGGACTCTTTTTTATCAAGACTTTTCCACGAGTACATTATGACCTATTTATCGAGAGGAATAAATCTTGATACACTAAACAATTTAGCCTCTCACGTACTCACTGAGTTGAAGCACCGCATCTCACAGAAAATGAGTCTTCTACTCCAGTGGATAGAAGTAATGGTGCTCACTATATCAATTTTCTCTCTCGTCATGCTACTAGCTGGCCTAGGTACTAGCTATATGTTATTCTCTATAGCCGCGATAATCACGTTTATGTCGATAATAGCTATCCCTCTTATCCGGTTAGAGTACGTAGACACGTACATAAGAGTAAATACGGATCCTTTAACACTCCTTCTTTATGCAATAGGGCTTGTAATACTTATACTTTGTCTATATAATGATTGGAGCATATATACGGCTTCAATAGCCTTCCTAGTCACAATATATACAATTATAAGATCTTATACTACAATAATATCTACTTTGCAAACAACAAACAATATTCTTTACACATTGAGAGTATTGTCGGACACGCTATCAGTGTCAACAACTAGTCCGAGAATAGTGGAGCTACTCTCACGCGACGAGAGAATACCTCGCGAAATAATTAGCATCCTTAAGGGAGGGATACCCAATTCTAGTAGTTCTGGTAACAATATCGTTAAAGCGATGGCGCGTCTTCTTGCCATAATTATTAGGAGCGGAAAAGAGGCTATTCCATCAATTCGCCTAATATATAATGTATTAAACGATATATATGAGTCTGTTAAAAAGACGATAATGAACGGAGTTGTACAGCTTTCTCTACTAGCAGGTAGTGTTCTCGTTCTCATACTGACATTCAAATACTTAACAACACTCTTTACAACGAACACGTTTCTCCAAGGATTCATTAATCCATTTACAGTAAGCTCAACCGCTATAAACATAGTTATAAAAATAATTGCTATTAGTAGTAGTGCAGCAAGTCTAGCTATCAGTTACATATTATTTAAGCGCCACATATCGGCTAATTTTGTTGCTCCCATAATACTATATGTAACAATACTTATAACAAAAACATGAATAATTAAGCATTAATTCTGGGATAATACACGCTTAATATTCTCACGATAAGGCGGCGTAATTATCCCACGCTCCGTCACTATAGACGTTATGAGGGACGGTGGCGTGATATCGAAGGCAGGATTTACCGCCTTCACGCCAGGGACTGTGATGGTTATCTTCCCAAGAATGCTCCTGACTTCATCGGGTGAACGCTCCTCAATAGGTATATTATCACCCTCAAGACTAAGATCGAATGTTGATGAGGGGGCAACAACATAGAAGGGTACCCTATGTCTGGAGGACAGCACTGCTATCATGTAGGTACCTATCTTATTAGCTACGTATCCGTCGAGGGTTATTCTATCAGCACCAACGAGCACTTTATTGACAAGGTTTTTATACATAACATATCCTACCATGTTATCAGTTATCAGCGTTGCATCAATTCCTTCCTTTACCAGCTCCCAAACAGTGAGCCTAGCACCTTGCAATAAGGGGCGCGTCTCGGTTGCTATTACCTTTATGTTTTTCCCTTCCTCGACAGAGGCCCTTATCACTCCCAGGGCAGTACCATAACCTCCGGTTGCAAGTGCTCCAGTATTACAATGAGTCAGTACAGTGTCTCCATCCTCGATGAGCTTTGAGCCTATCCTACCCATCTCCATGTTTTGACGAACATCCTCCTCATGAATCCTCTTCGCCTCCTCAACAACCGCTCTAATAACGCTATCAACACCCCTACTCATATATTCTCTTGCTTTCCTCATAACTCTGTCAAGAGCCCAAAACAAGTTATAGGCCGTTGGACGAGTAGCTGCTAATACCTTCTTAGCCTCCTCAAGTACATTGAATAATTCATTGACATCATTGGTATCTGAGTAAAAAGCTGCTAGTGCTAAGCCATAGGCTGCAGCTATGCCTATTGCTGGTGCCCCTCGTATCTCCATATCCTTTATCGCCGTAGCAACCCTTCTATAGTCTGTGGTCTCTCTGTAAACTTCTTCCCATGGGATTAAGCGCGTATCTAGCCAGCGGAAACGAGGACCTTCCTCTTTCTCAACCCATTCCATCGGCTTTATTTTGAGCTTATCAATTATGCTCAAAAACTTCACCAGTAGGACAGGAACATAAGAGGGGAGAATAAAGGGGTTAATGAGGGTTATTAGGTATGTGCGCTTTAGCGACTAGACAAGTCTTACTATTGATCGAGTCAATACCATGGGATATAGTAGTAAAGCGCGGAGGAGACGAGGTAGAAATAATCCTTGGACCCGTAAAGGAGGGGAAAATCCACGTTATAGAAGCCCTATACCTGCTCTATAAGGGCGTAGCACAAGTAGTTGATAAGAATGGAAAAGACATAGACTTTGAAGAACTCATAAGAATGTATAGTATCGTTAACCCCTATGCATGGGTAGAATTCGAGACCTACTTAGATCTCCGGAAAAGAGGCAGACACCCCGTGCCAGGGCCGCGACCGCACACTTTCTTGCTGAGAAGAAGAAAACGGGAAAACAAATACACACACTACATATTAGTACTCGAGGAGAATAGGTTAATAAGCTTAGAGACCCTATACTCGTTTATCCGTGAAGCATTCAGTAACAGCTGGGAACCCATTCTCGCCATAGTGGATAGATACGGCGATATAACCTACTACGAAGCACTAATATTTAGACCCGGAGAAACAAGGCTCGTAGAGACGGAGAGCAAATGATGAGGATTCCGTTAGAGCCGCTAAGAGGGTTCAGGGACATATTAGCACCCGACTCCACTACTATACGAGCACTAATGGATACCTTTAGAAAGGTTGCCGAAAGCTATGGCTACGAGGAAGTCATACCTCCTACCCTTGAGAGATTTAAGCTATTTGCAGTAAAATCGGGCGAGGAAATAAAAAGATCGATGTTCGTATTCAGGGATAAAGCTGGACGAGAAGTCGCATTACGGCCCGAGGCCACTGCAAGTATTGCACGAATATATCTAAAACATTTCAAAGCAAAGCCCAAACCAGTACGCATATACTATATAGTTAATTGTTTCCGTTACGAAGAGCCTCAAAGGGCACGATACCGAGAATTCTGGCAGGCAGGAATAGAGCTTCTGGGCATGGAGGGGAAAGTAGCCGATATCGAGACAATTAATATATTATTGGATTATTATAAGAGAATAAACATGCTAGAAAAAATAGTGCTCAAAATAGGCAACATAGGCATATATAGAAAACTCTTCGCACACTACGGCCTCCCAGAAGATGAGCAGGACTACATACTACACCTAATGGATAAATCAATGTACGATGAGGCCTTGAACCGCTTATCTGAGAAAGGGTTTAGCGATCTATCAGAAAAGCTTAGAAAACTATGGAGTACTAGTACAATAGAAGAAGCTATTAACACACTGAACGAGATTAACCCAGAGGCTAGGAGGGAAGCCGAGTACTTACTCGAAATAACCAAGATAATAAGTAATCTTTATCCATCGCTAAGAATAGAACCTGACATCGCGTTCGCGAGGGGCCTAGCATACTATACTGGTATAATATTTGAGGTAAAGGTACCAGGATTTCCCGTAAGCATAGCCGGGGGAGGAAGATATGATAACCTTGTCGAAATCTATGGGGACGAGCATGTACCCGGTGTAGGCTTCGCCATAGGTCTTGATAGAACACTTGCCGCGCTAAAGGAGCTCGGCATAGAAATCGGTAGAGGAGAAAGAGAGCGAGCAACGATCCTATTACTTGATGACAGCGTAGTCGAATACGCTATACGTGTACAGCAACTACTTAGCGAGAAGGATATTGTCATCGACATAGCGAGGTCATCGAGGTTATCAAAGGCGTTGCAGAGGGTTTTCGAGCGCGGATCAAAGTACGCAATAATCATAGGTAGAAACGAGGCTGCTGAGAAGAAGATTACAATACGTGACCTCGTGTCAAGAAAGCAAGTAGCGATACCAATTGAGGAAATTAAGGAAATAAAATCACTTAATAGTATCTTTAATAAATAATGCATTTCAATAGGAATGCGTTAAAAATAAGCAGTAGCGAAGCCTAATTTTAGGCCACGTTTCTCTCAGCCTAATAGGTCTGTACTAAAAACGGGGAAGAAGCTGTTGCCCATCACGCTTACTCCAAGGCACATTTTATATAGGTGCCACTGGCATGACCATAGATATTGAGAGCATTAATATTGATGAACTCTCTAAAAAAGATATAGAGGATATAGCGAAGAAAATAGCTGAAAAACTTAGCGAATATACTCCATCGAACTTTAACAAGGTTCTCCGAAAGCTCAGCAAGGGCATAGAAAGAGCAATAGTCTCTAGGCATAGGAGACTACTAGTAATTAGCGGCTCGAACCCATTCAAAGTAGGAATACTAGCTGCGCGAGCACTTCTATTCTACGAGCGCGTGTATAAGAGGATCAGAGGTAAGGAAGAATTACCGCTTCTCTACGTTTTTCACGACGAGTTCAAAGACGCGAGGATACGTAAAGAGATCGTGAAGCGAGCAATAAAGATGAAAGCCACACTAATAACATCAACCATAGCCAGGTATGAGGAGAGCGAAAAATTCCTAGGAACAACGTTCAAAATACTAGTACTAGATCTGACCAATGATCTTAAACCCAACGATGTAGGTAGACTCGTAAGTATAGTGGAAGGAGGAGGCCTAGTAATCTTCACCGTTCCTTCATGGGACGAATGGGATAGATGGATGACTATATTTAAGCAGAACCTCGTGGTCCCGGGGTTCAGCGAGCCTAGACACATTTTCATAACATGGTTTAAGAGAAAACTCATGGAACACAAGGGCATCTACATCTATGACGCGGATAGCGATGAGACGATAAAGGCGGAGGATTACCCCATTAAGCGGTACATAGAGAAGGAGATAGAGATTCCGGAGAAAACCACTTTCCCGAGAGAACTATATGAACTAGCACTAACCCAGGACCAGGTCAATGTCATAAAGCTGCTCGAAAAGACTCTAGAGAAACCCAAGAAGAAACGATTAGCAATAGTAATAACATCGGATAGAGGGAGAGGAAAATCCTGCGCACTTGGTATAGCATCGATAGGAATAGCCCTTAGGCTAAGAAGAGGGCCAAGAACAAGGATAATAGTGACAGCGCCAAGCCTTCTTAACGTACAATCATTCTTTGCGCTAGCTAGGAAGGCCGCTGAGACTCTCAACATAGATATACGGGTCACGAAGAGAGGAGATAACATACTAGAGATCCATGGGCCAAGGTTTAGCATAGAGTACTGGGAGCCAATAAACGTCCCCAAACTCAAAGCAGACATAGTATTAGTAGACGAGGCAGCAGGGATACACGTGCCTCTATTACATAAGATTTGGAAAAGCCATAGAAGAATGGTATTCGCTACAACAATACACGGGTACGAGGGCGCTGGGCGCGGATTCTCTGTACGATTCCTATCAGCGCTACGCCAAGACCCGAACACTGAACTAATATTAGCAGAAATGCACGAGCCTATACGGTACGCAGAGGACGACCCAATAGAGAAGTGGTTATTTGACGCACTATTACTTGATGCCGAGCCAGCGGAACTGACTAAAGAGGACCTAGAATCTATAGAGAGGAAAGAGTTCATATACGTTAAATACGATCCACAATACCTCTTCAGCCCCGAAGGCGAGAAAGAGCTTAGACAGCTTTTCGGAATATATGTGCTAGCACATTATCGCAACGAGCCAGACGACCTAGGCATACTAGCTGATGCCCCTCATCACATAATTAGGGCCGTAAAGACGCCATCTGGGAAAATTGTTTGCGCCCTACAGATTGCCCAAGAAGGAGGCCTTGACGACGACCTAGTAGAGGAGCTACTACGCGGAGGAAAAACCCCCGGGAACATAATACCTGATCGGGCGCTAAAGCACATACGCATAAGAGAGTTCGGGAAAGCAAGGGGATGGAGAATAGTAAGAATAGCCACACACCCCGAGGTCCAAGGCAAGGGCATAGGCTCCTTCGCTTTAAGCGAAGCGTCCAAAGAGGCTCTGGAAACAGGGCTTGATTGGATAGGGAGCGGGTTCGGCGTAAATGAGCAACTACTACGCTTCTGGACAAAGAACGGTTTCTTACCAATCCACATGTCTCCTGACCGAAACCCTGTGAGCGGGGAATACACCATACTCGTTATAAAACCTCTTAAAGAATGGTTCGTTGACGTCGTGGACATAGCTAATAGGGAGTTTAAGAGAAAGGTGCTAGAGAGCCTACACGACCCGTATCGCGGACTTGAAACAGAAGTAGCTATACAGATCCTGAAAACTGGTAACCCTGTCTTCGAGAATTATTATCCGAGACTAACACCAATACAGCTAGATAGGCTATGGATATACGCCTACGGCCCGATGACCTACGAGGCGGCGGCTGACATAATACACGAGCTTGTTAAGGCCTATTGGCTCTCCTATCCCAAGACAAAAGGCTTATCACTAACAAAGCGTGAGGAATACATATCAATAGCTAAGGTGATGCAAGCCAAGACGTGGGACGAGGTAGCATCTGAGCTAAGAACTAGGCCATACACAGTAATGGTTACAATAAAGGATATCGCGCGGAAAGTACTCAAACACTACTATGGAAAAGACTCTGACTCACCTGTAGGAATAAGCAGGGAGTATCTCCTAGCCAAGGGAGGCTTATTCTTCATAAAACCGCTCCAGCTGAGAGGAAAAGAAGACGCTCAGCCGAGAACCGATACATCACAAAACAATTAATCAGCATAATACTCCTTCCTCATCGCCTCACGGCATTTATGCCGCGCAGTAAGCCATGTATCATAAAAAGCCTTATGAAGAATTCTGCTACTTTAAGCTTACGGGACTTAGATGGCCAAGGAGGAGTGTTTTTCTTCAACCAGGGTTTGGACCAATACCCTACTTTCTCCCAAGTCCTCATACCGTAGAGAACAACTCTTCCCGGTTTGCATAGGATGGTTAAACCAAGTGCTCTCTCGCCATCAGTGAAACCGGGCACAAACCCGCTATACTGGCCCCAGCCAGGACACTGGTGCGTAAACATGAAGCCGTATGGGCTATTATAATTAGTGATGAAGGATAAAACGTTTCTATAATTATCTCCGTGGACGTGAACAACTAGGTACGATCCATTATCTGCAGCTTTGAGAAGCGAGCCCCATTCTCCATCAAGATCTGTGACCACTATGCTTGGGATAATACCGTTATTGAGTAGTACCCGGGTTGCGCCGTCCACAGCTACTAAAACATCGCATTTATCGATATAGTCTATGTGTTTCTCTAAGCTCGATGAGCCACCGGCTATGCACACATAATTGGAACTTATTATTCTACAAAGAGTCGTGATATCAACGAGGTGATCCCTTAGCCAAGCCTCATAAGCTAATTGTTCAGCAACGCTTGCAGCGAAACAATCACCGATACGATCGTATCCCATAGTCCCTCTAATAGCGTCATAAACCTCGCACCAATATAGAGAAGAAAAGGGATCACTAATGCTCAACCCGCGTAGATTCAACGAATCAGTAACCGTTATCAGGTCAAGCGATTCCTCCATCATGGTAACGCCTCTCGGCATTTACCGGGATAATCACATATTATACGCAGATATATATCCTGGGACACGATTATATGAAAAAGCCCTAGAGGCCCTTGAAGCATGCATACTATTCCCTTTCAGCATAGAGCCGTTCTACTACTCGATGGGCATCGGTGATGTAATAAGATTTAGCCCCGCCGCATCGATATCAGCGCCATGCCCTGCCTATAACGGCCTAGTTGTAGAAGCTGTAGTAGTTTCTAGAGCTAGGCGAAAAGGGAGACTCAGGCTGAGATTAGAGCCGATAACGAGCTATGTACGTGGAACTCCTAAACCCTATAGTAGGGACTACGGTTGTAGCATAGAACTCCTCATAGCGTTGTCTAGGCTACGCTTCTGGGCTAGGAACATTAGGCCTATAGACTGCAACATAGTAACCAAGCTCTTCGATACCGCAGTACAATCATTTGACTGCATAAGGCACGCTACATGGGATGAAGAACTACACTCCCTGGGGGCCAAAGCACTATATGACGCCGTGAAAATGCTAGCCCTAAGCAGCTGCGCGTAACCCATAACTCTCAGACCCGGGCACACATATCATGGGCGGAGCTCGCCGCTGCAACACCCCCTCAGGGGGCTGGATGAGCAGCGGATCCCTCTGCGGCTGGGGGTCGGGGGCAAACACCCCTTATCATTCTCTCTGGCTACTGTCTTCCCCGCTCCTGGGGGTTAGTCGGATAAGCGACCACTATCCCCTCTTCACCCCGGGTAGCCAACTTACCTAGCAATAGTCTACGTATAGCCTCCACTAGCGAGACCTGTTGCTTAGAAAGCGAATCAACTATGTCAATGATCCATGGGAGCCCGGAGGCCCCAGCGTTGCGTGACAGGTAGGAGACGAGCTGGCACAAATCCATTGACGGGTTAAAGGGGCATACCTCAAGCTTTATGGCCTCTGATAAGCCCTTAAGAGGCTTGTAGAACACTATTTTACAACCTTTCTCCCTTAGTAGAGCCAGGCTGGGTTCTAGCTCTAAGTACTCGCCACGTCTTAGAACCATTGAGGCTATTGACTTATCGTTTAAGTTGAGCCCTAGCCTCTTAGCAAGATCGCTTGAATAGCTTCGCTTTATGACGCCTACCACTGGTACCTGCAGCCTAGAGGCCTCATCTAGGAGCCTGGCAGCTAAGCTTACTGGTTTTCTCCAATAGTTTTGCGCACGCTTATACGGTACTATCTCGCCATCAATTATCAGTACATCAGCGTCTCGTAACACTCTTAGAGCTATCGTTCTCTCCGCCTCCCTCGCGATAGCCGCCACCATGTCTTGGTCTAGCTCGGAGAAGTAGCTCACAATCAGCTTTCTCTCATACTCCGCCTCAGTGCCTCTGTTATACACGTGTTTCACTAAGACTACAGCGACAAGGCTCAGAGATAAGCCTACTAGGTCAAGAGGCCTACTGGGGTAAGCAGAGTCGATAGCATATACGTTACGAAATTCTATAGGGTCACATATCTTCTTAACATCGATGAGAGCACGCGCCTTTTTAGATACCTCTTTGCTCAGACGAGCAATCCTCGCGGCAAGCCTCAGAGCAATACTTTGGGGGTCATCAACCTCGATAGTTTCTATAGTATTCATTTCACCGTGATCCCCCATAGAAGTAGTCCTCATCAATATTCTCTACATAGTCTAGGCGGCTTGGCCCCTTACGTCTCCTTCTTATTCTGCGCTCAATACTCCACATAAGCGTTGACGTGATTGCCCCTATGCTTGGTCTGCCAGGTATAGGTGTTACCTTACCACTACGTATCGCCTTAATGATGTGATCGGGGCCCTCATCCTCAGCGACTATGATATTATACGCCGACGCTATAGCGTCGGCCACATGGGCATCGCTGTTTGCTAGCCCGGGTAAACCCAGCTGGCGCGCCGCCTCCGAGGCACGCCTATTGCTAATAGGGTCGCTCATAGCATTAAAGACCTCTATCCCGTCCCACCTACCCTCGTAGACCAGTTCTCCTATACCTTTCCGCCTCACATCAAACGGGTGAGCAGGGACAACTATGCAACCCTGCTCGTGCGCATAGTCGGCGAGCTCCAACGCGTCAAGTGGGACCCTGGCAAGCGGCTCATCAACACAATAGACGAGTATATCCCCTTGATTCGTCCTTATCTCCGCGCCCACTAGGACCACGATATCAAGCCCTTCTGTTAGGGCCACCTTCCTAGCGCGAAGAGAGCCCGCGAAGGTGTCATGATCGGTTATCGATATAGCTGTAAGTCCTTTGCTAAGAGCTTTAAGCAGTATCTCCTCCGGAGAATTTCGTCCATCACTAAAAGTGCTATGCATATGTAGATCGGCTTTAATCCTGTAACCCAAGCCCTTGCTACCTCGTCTTAGCGAATGGGCAAATCCTCCTATAAGGGCAGTATCTGCACTCCCACTCATACCTAGGGGCTCGCTCATTGTATATAGTTTCCCTTATAAGGGTCTCGATGTCTACTGGCTCCGGGTCTACGCTAAACTCTACAATTCTCTCCGGGGTAATGTAGACTAGGTACCCCTTCTTCGCACCAAATAAGTCTAGGTAGATCCTCAGTTGAAGCGCATGGTGCTCGTGTGGAGCGTTCAGGGGTAGATCGCGGCCAGTCTTTATCTCAACTATCTCCTCGGCTTTACTTTCATCATCCTGGCTGTATTTTACGAGATCGGCTCTACCTTTGAGTAAGTACTCTGCACCATCTATGTTAACTCTTTTCTCAACCTGTACTTCGGCTTTCCATCCCTTATCCATAAGTATTTTCTCTAAACCCGTATGGACAAGTTCTCCCAGTATTATTGGTGGCTCGAAACGAAAACTGAGAAGAGGGTAACGTATCCGCATTATCCTCTTCATGCTGCACGAGGTGAGATCGGTTACGTAGACTATTGATGGGTTTGTCGCTTCTTGTAACTTGTCTGTGAAATCTTTTTGCTTAATCCTATAGATTTCGTCTAAAATGCCCATTAAGGAGCCACCTCTTCCCAGAGGGGTAGGGTTATCCGAGCCCACCATATTTGTCTCATTATACTAATTTATACCAGATTATCAATAATTAATCGGAGATCGCTAAAGCTCTGTATCTTTTTCCGCAAAGGTCTAAGCCATCTAGCTAGGTTATAGCAGCCCTCTCCACGCTCTATGAGGCCTTTCTCACGCAGCCTCCTAGCGACTAGTATTGGTTTTTGTACTCGGTGGATACGGTAAAGGTCTCGCTCAAATAGTATCTCGCCTACGGAGATATTGTCCCATACGTATGCAAAGACTGTTAATTCCTCACCTGTGAGACTAATTATCATTTCTCTAAGCTTGTATAATATCCTTAGATCCTCTCTTGTTAACTTCGTCCTCCTCGTTAACAAGACCCATTACCCCGTACTTGCTTATCAGCATAACTAGTGCGTGACGCAGGGCCTCACTTCTATTTCTGAATAGCCCTGCGCTTACTAGCTCGTCTAGTCTCTCTACTAGTTCAGCCGGTGCCTTGAAAGTTATTATGATCGTCTTTGGCACTAGTTCTCATCCCCTATGAAATGGTATAAGTAACACTGCCTTGTCTAGAGATTAAAGGCCTCGGGGCCTAGGAGCTGAAAACACACTTATTCCCTGGATGCCTGGTATAGGAAACACGTGTTAAAAACAACGGTGACGGGTAGTGCCTATTAAGTGGCTTAAGCGCTGCTCTGGGGATGAAGAAGTATACTCTATGTTGCGTAGCTACGTGGCTGGCTGGTTCAGAAACAAGTATGGCGCATTTACTATTCCGCAGAGATGCGCTATACCGTTGATAAAGCAGGGCCATAACGTTCTGCTATCATCGCCAACGGGTACGGGCAAGACCTTGGCAGTGTTCCTGGGCATAATAGATGAGTTGTTCCGGCTAGCAGAGATGGGTGAGCTCGAGAACAAGATCTACGCGATATATGTTTCTCCGCTCAGAGCGCTGAACAATGATATGAGGCGCAATCTTCTCGAACCACTACAGGGTATACGGAGATACGCTGAAGAAGTTGAAGGAATAACGTTGCCCGAGATAAAAGTGGGTGTGAGAACCAGTGATACTCCTCCTCATGAGAAGCAGAGAATGCTACGGGATCCACCCCATATACTCATTACGACGCCCGAGAGCCTGGGAATAGCTCTATCGGCGCCAAAGTTTCGTAACCGGTTAGCTACTGCGAAATGGCTCATAGTTGACGAGATACACGAGCTTGCGTCGAGCAAGAGGGGGTCGCACCTAAGTCTTTCCTTAGAGAGATTAACCTATCTGACAGGGGAGTCGCTTCAGAGGATAGGTTTATCAGCTACGATAGCTCCTCTTGAAGAGGTTGCGAAATTCCTTGTAGGATACAGGGATGACGGGGAACCGAGGGACTGTATCATTGTTGATGCGAGGTTCGCAAAACCCATTGATATACGGGTTCTATGCCCGGTTAAAGATCTTATACATACTCCTGCTGACGTGGTTAACGAGGCTATTTATAGGC
>JALSNP010000027.1 GCA_026986935.1 Pyrodictiaceae archaeon
CGCGGCGAAGCTCTACGAGAAATACGTTGAGGAAAAGGAGGAAGAAATAAAGTTATCGCGATTCGACGAGCTACTCCTAAACCCCGTCCTCGGCCCCATAGTTAGTGGACTCACGTCATTCGCTATAGTACTCCTAGCCTACATAGTTGCTACGGGGAGCCCCCTTGACACAATACTCGATGCTCTCGGGCTCCATAGAGCCGCCACTATTGTCTCAGAGTACAGCCTCGTCAACCTAGTTGCCTCGGCAATGGATTGGCTAGCAGGAAGAGTCGAGGCGCTAATACCTAACCCTGTCATAGCTAAGATGATTGGCGAGGGTGTGCTCTCGTCAAGCTATGGAGTGGGGCTAGTTATCAGCTTTCTCCCACTAGTGGCTGTGATGATGTTCATACTGGGCTTATTAGAGGATAGCGGCGTTCTTACACGACTAGCCACAGGTTTTGACGGGATATTCAGGAAGTTTGGGGTCAGCGGTAAGGCTCTCTTTCCTGTGCTCGTGAGCTTTGGGTGCAATGTGCCAGGAGTCTTATCGGCCCGCATAATGGAGCACGAGGATGAGCGCCGGGCAGTCATATTTGCTCTCCCATTTATCCCGTGCACGGCCCGGCTCACAGTAATACTAGCGTTTGCCCACGTATTCTTCCGCTCCGGGATAGAAAAAGCGCTTGTAGTCCTAGTTGTGTACGCTATAGCCATAGGGGCTTTCCTACTGACACTACGCCTATTCGTTCACCTTGGGAGACTAGAGCCCTCTGAGCTGGTGCTCGAGCTAACACCCGTAAAGAGGCCGAGCCTAAGAGTTGTGTGGTGGTTCTTCTGGGATAAGGTGAAGCACTTCCTTGTAAGAGCTGGTACTGTGATTACAGTAGCTAGCATAGTTCTCTGGGTGCTTGCAAGCTATGGCCCAAGTGGCTACCTAAAAACCACTAATGCAGAATACAATCCTGCAGCCAGCTACGCAGCCTATGTGGGTAAGGCTATGGCGCCTTACGTCAAGCTAGTATTCGGCGTCAATGAGAGCCTTGCCTGGCGCATTGGGTTTGGGTTACTAGGAGGCTTCTTAGCGAAAGAGGTGTTCCTCGACTCCCTTGCAGCTGTGTCACCGCTACACGGCGTCAGCGGCGAGTTCGCCACACTGAGAGCCTATAGCCTTGATCCTTGGACAGCTCTTTCACTATTAGTGGCGGTCACATTATACGTTCCCTGTATATCAACGCTGAGCGTCATATATGCTGAGACAAGGAGCGCTAAGACAACGCTTGCCGTCCTTCTCTACGATTTCGCGATAGCATCGCTTGCTGCCCTAACCGTAAGGCTCATAGGATTAATAATATAGGGTGAGCCTTAGGCACTCTTCTAGACAACGATAATGGTGTTTCCTCCTCTCCTCTTAGCCTTTCGTAAAACGCTGTGAGCTTGTCTCCTCGCAGGGGTTAGGGTATAGGCCTCTCTTTGCGAAGATGGTTGAGCAACTACATAGCCTCTAACAGCTACTATGGTTATTCCCACGCCTAGCCTGTTTATCTCCTCCTTTATTCTTTTCAGATCCTCTACAAGCTCCTCGGGCTCTACGAAAGGGATCTCGATCACAGCTTCCTCTGTTCCCCGCTCCTCGTCAAGGCCATAAACTACTACTCCCTGCCATTTTCTTACAAAGCTCTCGACTAGCCGGGTTAGAAGCGCAGTAGCTGGGTTAGGGCTGTACTCGCTCCACCCCCTCTCCCTCACAATCTCGCCAAACTGGTCGAGGTCTAGCATGATTACTGTGCCCCTCACAGGAGAGTAACCTTTATAAACCCTTTTCCGTACCATTCTTGCACTCCCCGAAGACTTGAGACCCTAGTTTTCTGTAACGCTGTGTTCTTGTAATTTTCCCCACTACTTTCTAAACGGTTAACGATTACGTTAAAAACTCTCCTACAACATATCTATCTACATGGACAGAACTAGAGGTGTAACTCGTGGCTCAAGACTCTCGCCGTCTCCTAGTTGAGGCAGAGAAAATACTTCATCGTGCAGTCATCGATCTTCTCGGATACGACGAAGACACGTACGAGGCTCTTCGTCACCCTGAGAGAGTGATTCAAGTCAAGATCCCCGTCCGTATGGATAATGGCAAAGTAAAGGTCTTCATCGGTTGGAGAAGCGAGCACAACAGCGCCCTAGGTCCTTACAAGGGCGGTATTAGGTACCACCCTGAGACAACAAAGGAGGAAGTCATAGCACTAAGCATGATGATGACCTGGAAGAACTCCCTCGCAGGCCTACCCTATGGTGGAGGCAAGGGAGGTATACGCGTAGATCCGCACGCTCTCTCAACACGCGAACTGGAGCAGCTCTCAAGAGGCTTCATAAGAGGGATATACAAGTACATAGGCCCCGACAAGGATATCCCAGCGCCAGACGTTTATACAAACCCGCAGATAATGGCCTGGATGATGGATGAATACTACAAGCTCACCGGCGACAACGCCTTCGCCATGATAACTGGTAAGCCAAAGATACTCGGAGGAATGGAGACGAGAATCATAGCAACAGGTTTCGGCACAGCCGTAGCTGCTCGCGAAATAGCGAAGAAACTATGGGGAGGCATTGAGGGCAAGAAAGTAGCAGTGCAGGGCTATGGTAACGCGGGCTACTATGCTGCGAAGTTCCTACACGAGATGGGGGCAATAATAGTAGCTGTAAGCGATAGCAAGGGCGGGATATTTAGCAGCAAGGGGCTAAACCCCGACGAGGTACTAGAGGTCAAAAAGAAGACTGGCAGCGTAATTCACTACGATAAGGCAGAGAAGAAGATAACTAATGAAGAGCTACTAGAGCTGGACGTCGACGTACTAGTTCCGGCCGCGATAGAGGATGTGATAACTGAGCAGAATATGGACAAGATAAAAGCCAAATTAATTGTTGAGGCCGCGAACGGGCCAACAACAGCGGAGGCTGATGTATACCTATCACTGAAGAAGGGAGTAGTGATTGTCCCAGACATCCTAGCCAACGCTGGCGGCGTAATAATGAGCCACATAGAGTGGATGAACAACAGAATGGGAGGCTACATTAGCGAGGAGGAGGCCAAGCGCCGCCTAGAAGAGAAGATGGCCCACAACGCGGTAGAAGTATGGGAGTTCTGGCACAAGGAGCTAGACCCCAAGAAGCACACCATGCGCGACGCTGCCTACGCCCTAGCCGTGAAGAGAGTAATAGAGGCAATGAAGCTACGTGGCTGGCTCTAAGCCTACCCTATCCCGTTTTTCCCATAATCTCTCTTCCAGCTCTTCTTCCGCCCAAAAGACAATTATCTTGATCCAAGACTATGAGGGGGAAGAGGACTCCCTAGTAGAAACCTGGCGGTGATTTCTCCAGAACCTCTCTGTTCACTAGGTTAGGCGGTGTTCTCCCCCTCTTGAATGCTATGAGGTTCTCGAGAACTGCGCACGTCATGGCCTCTCTAGCTCTATGTGTTGCACTACCAATATGTGGCGCCAACACTACATTATTCATACGGGTTAGTGGATGATCTGGGGGTAATGGCTCCTCCTCGAATACGTCGAGAGCGGCGGCAGCTATCCAGCCCTCGCGTAATGCTTTCACAAGAGCATTTGTATCGACAACAGCGCCACGCGCAGTATTCACGAGGATAGCGCTAGGCTTCATGAGTCTTAGCTCAGCTTCTCTAATCATGTGCTTCGTCTCGGGTGTGAGGGGAACGTGTATAGATACTATATCGGATTCCTTTAACAACACGTAGAGCGGCACATACTCTGCGCCAAGATCCCTCTCCACGTTGCGTGGGGCACGAGTCCTACTATAGTATAGGACCTTCATCCCAAAGCCTTTCGCCCCTATTCTAGCAACAGCTCTCCCTATTCTGCCAAAGCCTATGATGCCGAGAGTCTTCCCTCTCAGCTCATAGCCCAGCATCAGCTCGGGGTGCCAGCCAGTACCGCTTCGCCTCCACTCA
>JALSNP010000028.1 GCA_026986935.1 Pyrodictiaceae archaeon
AGCCAGTGTTTTCGTATGGTCTAGGAGAGCGTAGAGGCTAGCCTCCCGCTCCAATAAGCTCCTTACATAATCCAGGGGTGCTCCAGCGTCCCTGCTAACCCGTTGATAAAACGACTGAAGCGAGGCAGGATCCTCTGGATCTAGCCTGCCCGCAGCTCTTAGTGCAACCCATAACAGCTTTTCATCAATTCTCTCAGCTCCGAGAATTGCCCGATACTTCTCCAGGAGGTCTCCATAAATGGCGTGAAACGCTGTCGGCTTCTTCTGTGTGAACCAAGCTATTCTCTCTATGCCGTACCCCGTGTCTACTACACGTAGGGGTATCGGCTCATAGCCGTGATCAGTGACTCTATACTGCATGAACACCAGTGTCGCTAATTCGAGCCCGCCGACCGTTACCTCGAATGATGGGCCCGCGTTGCCTCCTCCCTCCCACCAAGACTCCTTGAACGTGATTGCCTCCGGGGGTATGCCCAGCTCCTTGGTAAAGAACTCGAAAGCTAATTGAACTGTTTCCTCCTTCCAGTAAACAGGCTTATCAGGGTAATTGAACGCGTGGTGCCCGCCCATCTCGAACGATGTAAGATGCCTCCCGAGGGTTATGCCAACGTTGTCTATATCCTCTAGCCGTATGCTTGGCTGAACTATGACCAGGGGGTTGGCAGGTGGCGGCACTATTCCACTAGTAACGTGTGGCTGAAATACCACGATGCTTGCTATGGTTAGGTAAAGATCCTCACGCCATCGAGCGACTACTGGCCTGGGCTCGATGACCTCGTGGCCATGCTTGTTAAAGAACTCTATGAATCTCCTACGCGCCTCACTAACGCTTAGCGGGGAGACTTTACGCGGTACTTCCCAGAAATAGTACTCGACACAGGGCGCGTCGTTGCAGTGGTCTTGCTCAGGGTTAAGTGTCCAGAAGAATTCTCCTCCAATTCTGCATCTTTTGCGTACAAAGCCTTCGCGTCGGAAGAATTCTAGGGCGTACTCTCTAGGTGATGCGCTCAAGCACCTACCCCTAGGGCTCTTCCTCGGTCACTGGCCCCTATAGTGCTTATCTAGGAGAAGCGATGAAGATCAGCCTTAGCCGAGATAATGGTTAAAAGATGAGAGAGGTGAGCCGAGGACAGTGTCGCTGATTAGAAGCCAAAGAGGCTCTCTAGTCCAGCTGCTAGTTGCTCTTCGCTTACCTCCTCTTTCTTCTCCTCTTCTTTAGATTCCTCTTCCTCTTCTTCCTTTTTCTCCTCGGCTCCTCCCGCTGCTTGCGGCGCTGCCACCTCTATCTCTATACCGAGCTCCTTAGCCTTATCTCCCAGAGCCGACACTACTGCTAGGGCTCTACCAACAGCAAGTCTCAGCACATACTCCGCGTTATCTGGTGTCACGTAGCCTGCCTCGGCGGCGACGGCTAGAGCCCTCCTAACAGCTAAGGGTATTGCTACCTCTAGCACCTCTGGCTCCGGATAAGCTATCTCTACTCCCAGCCATAGCGCGTTTAGGTGTGCCCTGAGAACATCATTACGATAAGCCTCGAGGTCGAGGATTAGCTGGTCTCCTGGAATAACGACGCCAGAGTCATAGGCTGCCTTTATTCTCAGCTTAACTATTATTGGCTCAATTCCCAGTTTTTGTAGAAGTGATGCAAGCTCGGGGCTAATAGTATCGCCCGGTTTTGCTACCTTCGTGTCCTTGGCTATCCAGATGGTACCCCCTTGCACCCTTATCGGTACCTTTAGTTTACCGAAGACGCTCATGATGGGGCCTGGCTTAAACCCTGTATTACCCGCTGGTAGTACTATCTCCGTGGGTGCCGAATCACCCGGCTTTGCAGGAGCAGTTGTAAACACCCTATCTATGGCCATTGCTACCTCGAAGGGGTTTAGGTTAGTAAATATGAACATATTGACTCCTGTCAGATAGTTTTCCAGAGGTTTTGGATCAATACCAGCTTTCTCCAAGGCTATGCGCATCAAAGTGTTCTTAGCAACCCTCATAATTATGGCGTCTCCAAGCTTCCTCTCTATCTTCCTGCGAAGCTTCTGTAGCTGTGCAGTAGGTGTCTTCATAAGATCTACTATGAGGAGTACCTTATGGTTCTTCGCAAGCTCTGTTAACTCTTCTACCTCTTTTATCTTCCACTCCGGTATTCTCTTAGCATGCGTGGTTACATAAGCCATAATTATCACCTCCTAGTGCTACTCCGTCTTGGCTAAGTAGAAGGGCACCTCTATCGGTGGACCCATAGTTGTTTTCACTATTATTCTTGCAATGTTTTGTCGAGGGTTAGGTAGCCTATTCTCAAGCGTGGTTAGCACTTTGAAAATATTCTCGGTTATCTCTTTCGGCTCCATGTCTTCGGTTCCGACCCTACAGGCTACCTGGGGCTGATCCTTTGTTCTAAGGATTACTGCTGCTCGATACCTATTAACAAAGTCTACAATATTGGCATTCGGCGGTACTGGGACAGGCACCTTTCCACGGGGACCGAGCGCAGGAGCTAGTGTTCGGCCAACAAGGGGCATTAGGTCTGTGCGTACAAGTACCCAGTCGCACGCCTCCGCTATCTTCTTAGCCGCTTTGCGGTTGCCCACTAAGCCCTGTAGCTCTTCTCGCGTGATAACTCTATCAGCTACCTCCTTGGCTTTTACAGCCATGTCGCCGTCCGCAGCCACACATATTGTGGTCTTCTTGCGGGGCGGGTTCGGGAGAAACACTATCTCCCTAAGCCTCATCTGGGGATTCTTGAGATCAACGTCCTTAAGAACCACTATGAGTTCTACTGCTTGTTTAAAGTTCCTGGGAGGGCTCCCCTCTATAGCCTCTTTTACAGCTTTTTCGACAAGGTCTCGCGGCACGAACGACACTACCTACACCCCGGCTAACGTGTAACCAGGAAGGGGGTCTAAGCCTTCTCCCACTCCTCTTCATACTTGGCTAGTATTGCATCGTACACCCCGCTTTCGACCTCCTGTGTCACCTGCTTAGCGTCCTTCCCGTCAACTGTGATGCCTATGCTCCTAGCCGAGCCAAGTATGGTCTTCACGGCTGCTTTCAGAGTCTTAGCGTTCAGCGAGGGCTTCTTCAGTATTGCTATTTCAACTATTTTTTCAAAGGGCAGATCACCTATCTTCTGGTGCATGGGGTCCCCGGAGGGCTCTTTTGCGCCAACAGCCTTCAATAAGAGCTCGGTAGTGGTAGGTGGTTTTATCTCTACATCGTACTCTTTAGTATCTTCATCAACCATTATCTTTATCGTTACTTCGAACCCTTTGTACTTCTCTGTGAGCTTGTTGAGCTCGTCACGTAGTTTTGCAAGGTCTAAGCCGCTCTTCTTGAGAGTGGATAGAGCGTCTTCGCTTACCTGTCCACCCTTAGCCTTAATGGTGTATACTCTTATCCCCATCACTGCGCACCTCTCTCCTTTGCTGGGCGCACCGAGTCACCCGGTACCGTGATTTGGAGTGGGTACTCGATTTCAAGCACATTTAAAACTACCTCGTTTTTGCCCGGAACAACTCTCACAACTTGTGCCTTCATTCCACGAAATGGCCCCGATATTATCTCAACTATGTCTCCAGGCTTAAGGGTCTCGACAACAGCTTCCGGTTTAAGAAGCCTCTCGACGTCCTCGTACCGAAGAATCCCTGGCACAACGCCTTTCGCATACCTTATACCCTGTATAGCGTTTGAGGCGTGAAAAGCAGCAGGCGTCTCGACTATCACATAGCCTTTTATCCTTGGCGGCACTATTATAGAATATATTGGTATGTCCTCGTCTTTGGCTTTTTGCTCAACGATTAACGCGACATCGAGTTCACGGCCCGCCACGGTCCTAACAGCAAATAGTCTTGGCTCGAGCCTAGCTCTTGTCCCCGTCTCCTCTTTCTTAGCCTCCTTGTCCTCGCTCATCTCGTATTATCACCCT
>JALSNP010000029.1 GCA_026986935.1 Pyrodictiaceae archaeon
AGCTTAAGTAGATCAACATTCTTAGCCCCATGAGAGTATAGGAGATCTCTTAGAGTGATGCATGGGAGCCTCACTTTCTTTATCGCTCTTTCACCCATAGTATCTACATACTTTGGGTTTATTGATGAGAGAGCCCAGTACCCGGTGATGATTAATTCGCGCCAACCTCTTTCACCACAAACAGGTCTCGGATCAACCCTGCTTATTTCCTCAAATCCGTTAAGTGATAAGTTATCGTAAAGTATTTCCCGAGCCAATGGGTTAGGCTCTACAGCTACAATGAGCCCTTGTTTCCCCATCATAAGGCCTACTCGTAGCGTGAAGAAGCCTAGAAAGGCTCCTACATCAACTATAAGTGCCCCAGGCCTTATGACATCGTTGAACTCGTGTAGCATGTAATCATCTAGGCAGAAAATATGGAGAAAATTCATCCATGCTTCTGGCATCTGGCTACAAGGAATCCTTAAATAAGTTCGTGAACCGCTGTACTCTATGCTCAGCCTAAGCGAGTCATACCATTGTTCCATGCAGTGACGTATCCCGTTGCTTATGATGATGCCTGCCTCGTCTCCTAGACAGCGCTTGGTTATAGAAAGGAGCTGGGAAATGTATTCCCTGTCGCTGTTTTGGCGCAACGGGGTTGAGCACCCTATAAGCCATTAAAGCTGTATCCATCTTAACATATTTTACGGGAGGGGATGAGGCCTGGGGGCTCCACGAGCCCCTTAGGCTATGAAGAGTAGTCCCATCACCGACCCGGTTAGTATTTGTGCTCTGTAGCTAGCTCTTATTGTCTAGATCATTACATCACATAACAATGTTATTAGAAATAGTACTTTTATTAAGCCAGTGAGGATCCCGTATATTGTGGAGCGTGATGAGCTGGGTCCTTGCGGTTGCCCTCTGAGCATTGATGAGGGTTTCGCGCCCTGACTCCTCGCAAACCTGTTGTCTATGATTTTCTCGAATCACTGCTTTCCAGTAATGGTGGTGATCAACTACTTATTAATTACTATTAAGCATTTTTCATTAAAGAAGAGGTCTATAGGCTGCGATTATTTCTCAATAATACTAAGGAGCGATAGTGCTTATATGGGTGGTGAAGAGGGTAATTTTTAACTCTCTGGCCCTATACTTAGCGGTAATTGGAGTGGTGGGAGTATGCTGTTACCACCTCTGACCTTAGAGGCAAGAGTACCTAGGAGGTTCAAAGAGCTAGCCGCAGCCGCGCAGGGTAAGCTCGGAGGCATATCCGGGTTAATAGAGTTCTATAAGGACATGTTAATGGGTGCTGCTGAGCCGAGCCAGGCCCCGAAGAAGATAAGCGAGATCGTTGGCGGCATAGTCAGGGTGGAGATGCTAGGAGAGAGATACGTGGCGCTAAAGAATTTCAGCATGAATGATCTCCTCTACTATCTCAGGATGATGCAGAGCTTCGGGCTTGTAAGAGTAGTCGCGTTCACTGAGGCTCCGCGCAGACTCAACGACGTGGCGCTTCAGCGAACACTACTAGGCGACACGGTTGTCAAGGCGGCTGATAGGCCAGAGGCGGCGGTGATGCTCGGGTTCTATATGGGCGTGGTATTCGATACGCCTGCGAGGTACACGCTCTTCGTAGGAAACGAGGCGGAGAGCATTATAGACATAGCTCTAGACGAGAGATTCAAGAAAGCATATGCGTACAACGTGGTGCTTAGCGGCCAGGCGCTCATGAGGGCCTCAGCCGAGCAAATGGTTGCCGGTGGACGAGGAAGACCATGGTATGAGCCCTTCAGCGATCTAAGCGGTATAGTGGCCCTGCTAGGCGCCCTACAAGTTGCGAAAATAAGACCGTCACCCGACAAGATCCTCGGCATCAGAGTGCTCAGCAAGATAAAGAAACAGGTACTAAAACTAGTAGATCCTTACGGCGACTACATGCTAGCCCGCGGAACCCTAGTACTTGAGCTAGACAAGCTAGTAAATGAGCGCGAAGAGGACCCAGTAGTAGGCGTTAAGTACGAGAAACTAGGCGTCGGCATGGCTAAGGACGTGTCATGGTTTAGAGGAAAGATACCGAGCAGAGCATACACGGCGCTTGAATCCGTGACAAAAGCCGTTAAAGAGAAGAGAGAAGAGATTAGGAAGGAGCTAGAGCAGCTCTTTAACCTAACATTCGGCTTCGCTAAGTAGACACAAGGTATGGTAAGAAGGAAAAGAAGCCTATAATCTTTGTTTTATTTTTATCCCTATCTTTTTCATAATCATGTTAGCATCTTGATAGGGGCACATGTTCTGAGAGACCTATTCCGCCTCGGAGTCCCGGGCCCAAAAGTTAATTGTAATACCGTTTTTCTACACGGAGTGGGGTTCTGGGCTCTTGCTAAGAATAGGGGAAGTTGCCAAAGTTGCTGAGACTGGGGCGATACTTCTGGGCCGATTCGTGGCCGTTGACGGGTATTATCCGCGGCGACGTATACGGGTGGTGACTCATATACACGAGGACCATGTAAGGGGACTTGATAAGAGTATTCGGGAAGCCGACTTCATTGCTGGGACTCCGCTTACGCTTGACCTGCTAGAGGCTTTGGGGAGAAGGGTTCCGCCAGCGAAGCGATTGGAGATGCCTTATAATGTTAAGGTCAAAGTAGAGGATGATGTGATTAGGCTTTTGAAGGCAAGGCATATTCCTGGAGCTGCGCAAGTACTGCTCGAGCTCGGGGATGGCTCTGTCGTCGGTTATACCGGGGATTTTAAGCTGCCTGGTACCGAGATAATGAGGGGCCTAGATGTCCTCGTTATCGACGCCACTTACGGTCTAGAGGAGCATACTCGGCCATGGCAGGAGGAGGCTGAGTACCTTCTAGCTGATATTGTCCGGGAGGGGCTTATCCATGGACCTGTACACTTATACGCGTATAATGGCAAGATGGAGGAGGTGATGATGATTCTGAGGCGCTTTGATATCGATGCACCTTTTATTGTGAGTCCTAGGACGTACCGCGTGGTCAGGATAATGAATAAGCATGGTTATCGTATTAGCTATGTCTATGCGTATAGGTCGAAGATGGCTGAAGAGGCTGCTAGGGAGGGCTACTATATTAGATTCCATCACTACTCTTCATGGTGGCGTAGTAGGCGAAACGGGGCTGGAACACATATACTTCTCACTGGCTGGGAGCTACGTGAGCCATATAGGAGGATTTCTCCAAGAGAATGGATAGTTTCTTTCAGCGATCACGCTGACTTTAGGCAACTTGTTGAATACGTTGAGGAGGCTAAGCCTAGGATGCTAATAGTTGACGCTTATAGGGGTGGACGAACAGCTTATATCTTTGCCGAGTACGTGTCAAGGAAGCTGAATATAAGATCCGTGGCCATGCCGTGATGCATGCCTGTCCGGGTTAGGGTGCGAATCCATGTCTATGGATATTAAGCATCTCGCTTGGCTTACACGCATAAAGCTATCAGATGATGAGGCCGCAAAGATCAAGAAGAGGATAGAAGCCGCTAAGAAGATAGTTGATAGGCTTCTCGAGGCAGAGGTTGAACACATAGAGCCACTATATCATCCCCAGGAGGGGGTAGCGGGTTATTTACGCAGAGACGAGGCCACGGTGTCTAGCGATAAGTGTAGAGAGAGAAGGGAGAAAATGCTATCTAATGCTAGTAGGCTTGAGAAAGGCTTTATTGTCGCACCTAGAACTGTTGAAGACTAGTTCTCCGTAATTCTCTCACCATTCTAGCTAGCTTTCTAGCTTTCTCCGGATCTATTACCATCTTCGTATTATTCCCTATTTTTATTGATGTCCCGACAATGAATCCATCAACAATATTCCAGTAAGCTCTAATATTGTCCACGGTGACTCCACTGCCTATGAGGACTGGTTTATGACCTGCCAGCTTCTTTACCCCGGCCACGTAGCCGGGGCTCGGTGGCTTGGATGTAGCTTGCCCACTTACTATGATGACGTCCATGCGTCCGCGCGTGACACAGTCGTGAACTATGTCCTCTAAACCCCTGGTGTCTAGGGGGCTGCTATGCTTAACATTTATATCTGCGAAGATAGCTACGTGCCTATCGAGTCTTTGGCGGATTGTCTCCAGCCTAGCCGCTGCTGGAAGGATTATTCCCTCTGGAGCAACCCTTGCCTCGCAATACGCGTTCACGCGTATGAAGCTCGCGCCAGACGAGTAGGCGGCTGCAAGAGCCTGTTGCGCCGCGTTCCTTAGTAAGCTTATGCCGGTAACAAGGCTCGTGTTCTTAACCACTTCGCGCGCTATGACAGTGATAGACGCCAAGACTAGGTCATCGACGCGGTCATTGGCGAACGGGTTATCAGAGTAGTTTTCTAGTATTACGCCGTCGAAGCCACTATCCTCTAGCTTTTTTGCCTCATTAACTGCATAGTCTATTATCCTTTCTATACCGCTAAGCCCTTGATGGGAGCCTGGAAGCGGTGGGAGATGTATTACGCCTATTAGTGGCTTGTAACCCAGTAACGGGATCATCATACTCATTGCTGCTCTCCTTGAATACTAGGATTATAGGAGCACTAATTAGTATTAGTAGCGCTTATATAGGGAGAGGTCTTCCACAGGAATAATTAATAGAGTTATTGGTGTGAGGATGCGCTGTCCCCATAAAGACCTCCTGGAGGGGATGACGCGCCTCCCCCTTTACCGAGCCACTATTCCCTCTCAATAACCTCCTTAACTATGTTTAATACCCTCTCTTCAAGTCTCGACTCCTGTGTTGCACCCATAATAACGTCAGCTACGTGGCCGTTGACAAAGATTATTGTTGTCGGGATGTTGTCAACAGAGTAGCGATCAGCTATTTCCGGGGCTTGGTCTGTGTCAAGGTAGACGAATACTATTCCTTTATCCGGGTTCGATAGCTTGCGCGCAACCCGTTTAAATACGGGAGTGTATGCTTTGCAAGGATTGCACCAAGGGGCTGAGAACTCTACCACAACAACCTTGTACCTTGATAATATTTTGTCAAAATCATCTTTACTAGCGTACAGTAGGGGATCGCCAAGCTCTTTCTCTATAATCTTTATCTTTTCGTCAACAAGCTCTTTAATCTCCTCGATCTTGGCCTGCATTATTTCCACCCTCGCCCCGAGGGATACCAGAGCTACACCCTTTAATCTACCCCTATCCTTCTTTGTCTCACACGGGTTAACAGGGCCTTGAAAGCCTATTTCAAGGAGCTGGTCGTAAATACTTCTGAGCGCTTCCAGGTAGTCAATATAACTAGGATGGTAGAGGAAGTGGTGAGAGAAAGCGGCGTCAGGAATGGAATATGCTTGGTCTTCGCCCCCCACGCGACAGCCGCAATAATAGCTAATGAGTACGAGCCACGCATAGTAGCTGATTACATTGAGCTAGTCAAGCAAGTTTTTAAACCGGATTACCCGTGGAGACATAATAGTATCGACAACAATGCCCACGCTCATCTAGCCTCAGCCATTATTGGCGCCTCCCGTGTTTTCCCCGTCAAAGAGGGGAGGCTCGTCAGGGGCACGTGGCAAGAGATACTACTCGTAGAGCTTGACGGGCCTAGGTCAAGGCACGTAATAGTCGAGGTTATGGGTGAGTGAATTTGAATAGACCCAGGCTCTATATAGCATCCCAGGACGATATAAG
Source organism: Pyrodictiaceae archaeon (assembly GCA_026986935.1). GTDB lineage: Archaea > Thermoproteota > Thermoprotei_A > Sulfolobales > Pyrodictiaceae > Pyrofollis. The sequence goes on from JALSNP010000029.1 coordinate 5,635, forward strand.
AAGGGGGAAGGTCACTGACATCTACTTTATACGTACAAAAAAGATACTTGAGCACAAGGGCCTGTGTGACACAAGGGTGCGGGCAGAGCTCCATGTATATAGCCTGCCCCGCGGATATGAATGGGGGGTCTTCGCGGGGCTAGAGGAGGCTCTGGCTATTCTAGAAGGGAGAGACGTTAACGTATACGCCGTCCCCGAAGGCACCCTATTTAGGCCAAGAGCACCACTAATGATTATAGAGGGAAGGTACTGCGAGTTCGCCGAACTAGAGACACCTATACTAGGCGTGCTTAGGCATGAGTCAAGCATTGCAACTAAGGCGGCTAGAATAAAGCTAGCAGCTGGAGAAAAAGCCGTACTCTTCTTTGGGCTTAGAGCACTACACCCCGCAATAGCCCCGATGGCTGATAGAGCAGCCTATATTGGCGGATGCGATGCTGTATCGGGGGCTCTCTCCGAGGAAGCACTAGGGCTTAAACCACAGGGGACCATGCCGCACGCATTAATAATAGTAATGGGCGACCCCGTAGAGGCTTGGAAGGCTTTCGACGAGGTTGTTGAAAAAGACGTTGCACGCGTAGCCCTAGTAGATACCTTCTACGACGAGAGATACGAGGCCCTAGAAGCCGCAAAGACCCTGGGCAGGAGGCTTGCAGCTGTCCGCCTCGATACACCTAGTAGTAGACGGGGTAACATGAGACAAATAGTGGAGGAGGTTAGGTGGACTCTAGATATCCACGGGTACAACCACGTTAAGATAATTGTGAGCGGTGGACTCGACGAGGAAAAGATAAAGGAACTAAGAGACCTTGTTGACGCGTTCGGAGTAGGCACATCAATAGCTTTTCCACCAAGCATAGACATAAGCATGGATATCGTAGAGGTTGAGAAAGAGGGGAAATGGATACCAATATCTAAGCGAGGTAAGCTACCTGGAGCTAAACGCCTCTATAGATGCAAAACGCTAAACGACATAATCACCCCCTGGGAGCAAAAATCCGAGCCACTATGCGGAGACGGGTCAAAGGCAAGACCGCTCATGAAACAATACATGGAGAGAGGGAAAATAGTTACAGAGTTGCCAAGCCTTAAAGAGATTAGAGACTATGTACTAGAACAATTAAAGGATTTGAGCCAATCTACGCCCAGCTAGGACGCCTAGCCTCAGCGCCTCGGATATAGGGTTAATTCTCAATATTTTTGCTGCACCTCTCCCCATTATGACAAGATGGCATGCACCTTTTTGCGCATCTCTTAGATCGAAATCAATAATGCTACTAGTAGACACCGTGTCACCGCAGAGCAGTGTACAATAAGCTTCGATACACCTTATTCTGAAAACACCTTCCCTACTAGGCTCGATCACTGCCTTGCCGCTATAGGGAAGCTTTAAACTAATTCTACGCGTGTCTTCACCGTCGCGTATCAGTACATCGTTATCGCCAGAGAGCCGTAGAATAACATAAGGTGCATCAATTACGTTGAAAACACCATTTATCTTAAGAGGGATTAGCCCCCTACCCTGATAACTAAACTTCACTAATAGGGAGTCTTTATATGTACCAGCAAAGGATATTGAAGTAAGATTTTGAGTCTTTTTAGTAATTGTCTCCCCTAATGCGCTATGAGTAAGCCTCTCTTTGATAACAAAGCCGTCAGAAGTGACAAGACCTATATCACAGCTCTTGCCCTCCTTAATATAGACGCGGAAATAATCATTACTGATACGTACTAGGGGGCATGGCGTATACGTTATTATTTTCTCAACGTCTCCTTGCGCCCTACAAACTACTTGCAGCTCATCAATATCGGTAAGGGCTTTGGGTTCGCAAACCAGCTGCGCATTAATAACACCATGATATGTTATTGGCGCAGCGATGCAGGCATCTTCATCGCAGACAGATATGCTGTGCGACTCGCTGAGGAGCCTACAAGAATGCGCGTCCTCTATAACGTATAGTAGATTTTGTCCGGATACATGGCTGGGCTCGTAAGTATTATCGCCGAGGCTTATCACTAAGTGCTCATCAATAATATCACCGCCAAGACTACTAATACGCACAATACATTTACCACAGCTTGCCCCCAAGCAGATATTATTCTCTAAGGCCACATAGAGAGAGGCTACTAGCCTTTCGTCACTATTATTCGCTATTATTGGGCCATAGATGCTCTCGATACTATCTAGTAATGATTCTTCGACCCCCTTTAGGTTTATAGAAGCCAAAACCTTTTTCGTAAAAGCATTACTGTTTCTTGTTATGCTTATGTACACGGGGTGGGGCTCAATTAGGGCCCCTACGAAGTATTTTTTATTGTTCCTTCTAATAAATGAGAAAATGTATGGATTTATTATATTAAAGTTATCAGTTTCTCTGAATATATCCACAAATACTTTTCCTGCATAAAACGGGTAAAAGGAGCTATTCAATGGCTCAAAACCACACAGCACCAATACCCCGCCACTAGTATCGCGTACACCTATTACCTCGTTACAACTAGCTAATGGCTCCAAGTCTCTTGTACGCGAAAGCGAGAACACAATACCGCTTGACTTACTATGAAGTAGAATAGTGCTTGGGTTGCCTGCTATATCTATTCCTAGGGGGTAAACATTCTCTGTTAGAGCGACATCTACTATACCAGTAGCTGGCGAGACGACCCTAATGTAGTCATCAAGGAATAGGATCAGTACACCGTTATTGTATAGTACTTGTTTTGGCTTTGAATCGGATAGCCGGGTCATAGTAAAGCCGCTTATATCGTCTATTATTGCATAATACTCCTTATTCTTCCTATATACTAGTGCTAAGGAATCCACATCTTCATACACATTAAATACCTTGACTTCTTTAATTATTTCACAAGCATTACAATCGTTTCTCCAGCATAGTTGAAGAGCATCTCCTCGCCTAGAAGACCTAATACCGTATAACGCGTTCGGCCCCCTAAGCCACCATCTCTGAAACATGCAACCAGGAATATCTGATACATTATTGCTAGTAATGGGCAGAATTTTAACCACGCCATTGTTTGAGAGTATCTCGCTGAACAGCTTGCCGCGGAAAATAAACACCTTGTATGACGTGATTTCGAAACCCACTTCTTCAACGATTTTTATCTTAAAGGGAAGCTCAAACCTCATCAGTTTTTGGCTGAATGGCACTGATCCCCTAAGGTCTCCTAGAGATCTTGATGAGGGGATGAGAGATCGGCGAAACTAAGGCAACAGCGCGAGAAGAAGCCAAGGCTTAGAATAGTGGCGGGGGCCCGCCCGCGCGGGCTTTGGTAGCGGGGGGTGGATTTGAACCACCGACCTCGGGGTTATGAGCCCCGCGGGCTACCAGGCTACCCTACCCCGCTAGGCTACCCCGCCATCCACCATGTACGGTTATTTTAACATCAGAGGCCTCCTCTATATACCTTACGCCTTGGCAAGTGATATTATTATCTCATAGTTAATTAAGTTAGCCTAAATATTTAACCCAGCGACTACTCTCACCATAAGAAAATAAGACCGCGCCATAGCATGGTACCTCTAAATAACTATACATGGGGGGATGATTTCACCTCCCCGCATCAAACTGACCAGACCTAGGAGGTGCTGAAAGGGTGAGCTGGAAAGACCCCCGCAATAAGAAGGACATAGTATATATACTAACCATGCTTATACCTATCGGGTACACGGTTGCTTACTCCGTGCTTGCAAAGCTCGTAGATACCTCGCCTAGGGCTATAGGAGCATATATGAGGAGTAACAATGATATCATAGTGGTGCCTTGTCACAGAGTCGTATCAGTAAAGGGGCTTGGAGGGTATAGTAGAGGTACTAAGTTCAAGAAACGCTTACTCGTGCTCGAAGGAGCCCTCGTAGGCCACAAGCTTAGGCGAATCAACTCCCCGGAGGAGTTTTGGAGAATTATCGAGGAAAACGCCCCAGCTATTATTATCGAGAATGATCCATGAAAAAGACCCAGCTCTCAGTCCACAGGGAACTCATCACATAGCTCTGTAGGCTTACGGATCAGCTAGGTGTTGGCTCAGCACGGCGATGACGAAGATCTTTGGGCCTGACGCGTGATGGTTTATGGCGGAGCGCTGAGCCGTAGAGAGGCGACCACCACTTGTGACCGGCTCTAGGTGAGTCAGTCCTGGCCACTTTATTCATCCCCTGCTGGTCATCTAAAGGGTGTGTTCTTCATCCCTCTTATCTCGTTACGTGTTCCACGCTGCTTAGTTATTCCTAAATTTCTTTACTGGGTCTATCCCTTCTTACTAGTCTATATAGGCGCTGCTTAAACCCAGTATGTGAACGCCTTATAAGAGGCTAGCGTGTCAACACGTGTGTAAGAGGGGCGGGGCAGTATGCAGCAACTAGGCATGAGAACTGTGCGTGGAAAACGCTGGAGGCTTAGAATTGATGATTTTCCAGAACCTTATAGAACCCTCTATAAGATACTAGAGAAGCAAGGCTACATAATCATAGGCAGGCATAGTGCGTATAAGAAATGCCACTGGACACACGCCGCTATAGTTGAGGAGCGGTTCTGCTACAAGTGCAAGTTCTATGGAATTGCTAGCCATCAATGCATACAGATGACGCCAGCTGCTCTATGGTGCTGGAACGCCTGCCTACACTGCTGGCGTCTACGCCCAACAGATACGCTGAACTTTGATGAGACGAAGATACCCTGGGTAGACGATCCCGATCTAATAGTTGAGGGGAGCATTGAGGCGCATAGAGAAGCCGTAATGGGGTATTTGGGGCATCCACGTCTCGATGAAAGGATGAAGAAACGAATAGAGGAAGCTATGAACCCGAAGCACGCCGCTATCAGTCTCACGGGCGAGCCCACTCTATACCCGCGTTTAGGAGAACTCATCCAGGAGTATCATAGAAGAGGGATAACAACGTTCCTGGTCACCAGAGGGGTTAGACCCGATGTACTAGCTAACTTAGATGAAGAACCGACGCAGCTCTACATAAGCATAGAGGCGTGGGATAAGGATAGCTATAACAAGTTTAATAGACCACTAGTTCCACGCGCATGGGAGCTCACACTGAAGACCCTGGAACTTCTACCAAGCTTTTCAAGCCCTACGGTGATAAGATTCACTCTAGTCCGAGGATTCAACATTCACGAGCAAGCGTTAAGGTCATGGGCAAAAATGATTGAAACATCCCAACCAACCTATATAGAGCTAAAATCCTATATGTACGTTGGCGCCTCCAGACAGCGTCTAAGAAGAGACGATATGCTAAAACACATGGAGGTGCTCAGTATTGCTAAGAGGTTTGCAGAGATGACTGGGTACAAGATAGTCTCCCAGCAAATAGAGAGCAGAGTAGTACTGTTATCAAGACTTGATAAGCCTATACGCGTCGGAGAAGGCTGCCCCGAGGGATGGGCCAGGGAGAAAGAGAGACTAGAACTAATGCTCGAAGAGGCAAAGAAGTATGACGAGCTAGAGGGCCTTGAGTATAAAATGGTTGAAGAGAACAAGATCTAGGACTCCTTTTTTGATTTCTCTCCTCGGAGCCCATATCGCTGTATTATCTCATACAGCCTCTTCGCCTTCATAGTGTAGAGGCGGATTCTCGCCCCCTTAGGCTCAACTATCTCGACATAGCCTTTACTCTCGTTAAGCTCTACACGTGTACCCTCGGGCAAGGGAAATCCTATAATTCTCCCAAGCGAGCCCTTAAGCAATATACCCTTATCAGTTACAACGAAACCCTTAGGAACCATTGGGGCAATCGGCTTGTCTCCGAGGCCTCCACGCCTCTGAATAATAAAGCTCACTATAGTCATTATCTCGAATAAGCCAAGCCATATTATGAACCCAGCCACGGTGTCGCTGGGCGCACCCAGGTTCTTCAACAAGTCTACGAGGCTTCTGTAATAGTATCGAACAGCGTAGAATAACGGAATGTAGAGGAAAAGCACAGCAAAAGACATCATCGATGCCTTCATTTGCTTAGAATAAAGGGCTAGAAGCTCCTCATCCTCCATAGCTAGTTGGAGCGCGTTCTCCTCGCGTAACAGCTGCCTAGCCCGCTCTATATCAGCCCTCGTAACTCCTGCACCGCCTCCTCCCCGAGCACTATACGCGCTCAAGCCCATCATAAGACCCAAGTAGATTAGGAACAGGAGCCACACATACCTAGGGAATGCTACAAACGCGTAGGCCAAGACTACTATATATACTTGGCTTATCAGCATCATAGTGCGTCTTGATAGCACCCTCTAGACCCCTAGAACAAGGGCTGTATAAACTACCCTATAAAACTAGAACCTACTTGGGGATCCCCAAGACCCGTGATGAGAATATGGGGGCAGAGCAGGAACTAGCTATGAAGAACATGGCTGAGCGCTGAAACAATATCCCCTAGCCCCCTAAGAGCTTCTAAAAGCCTCGGTGTGGACGGGCCATACCATCGCCCACTAAGGGCTATAATAGGCCTGCGTGTGACCTCATCGGCCACTGTATTGTATAAACAACTAGGAATCCTTAAATAAACCGCTAGGTATCTCATATGATAGAACTACTACATGGAGAGGCGCCGCCGTAGCTCAGCAGGCAGAGCACCGGCCTCGTAAGCCCTTGCCGGTGTCCCGCGGGTTCCGAGGGAGCCGGGGGTCCCGGGTTCAAATCCCGGCGGCGGCTCCACCCTGCGGGCCTTTTCCTAAACGATCCCGACCTCCTCATAACGAGTCGCATAGCGAGCTATCCACTAGCCTACGACAGTGATTACCCAAGGGCTCAGCTACCCCGGAGAGAAACATCCCCCTGGCGGGGTTCTCCTGGCATGACTTTCTTCATAGCCCTTTTTGCCTTATCTAAGAGGCTCTCTCCATATAGCCGTCTCTATATGCCTGGTGCTATAGTTTTAGCGGGTAGCATAAGTGTTACTAGAGACGAGGAGATGGCTAATGATACTGCCCTGGGCGCCGAGCGCTAATAGGAGAGACAGAGAGCATATGCTGAGAGTTATTGGAGTAAAGGATGTGATGGAGCTTTACCGGGATGTGCCACGGGATACGATGCTTGAGGAAGCGCCTCGTGTTGGGTTCGGGAAGGTTCTTTCTGAGTGGGAGCTAAGACGGGTAGTGGATAAGATTCTTAGCAAGAACAAGTACTTTGCCTCTCCACCACCGTTTCTCGGTGGCGGCATCTGTTTCCACTACGTACCGGCTGTTATTGAGGCCATTGTTTCGCGCAACGAGTTCTATACAGCGTATACACCGTACCAGCCGGAGATTAACCAAGGGCTTTTGCAAGCTTTTTTTGAGTACCAGAGCTTAATGGCTGATCTCCTCGACATGGATGTGGTCAACGTCTCCATGTATGACTGGAGTACTGCAGCTGCAGAGGCTATGCTAGCAGCTCTTCGCGTTACTAGGAGAAAGAGGCTTGTTATAGCGGGTAATATTCATCCAGAGAGGCTTGAGGTGATCAAGACTTGGGTCATGGGGAAGGGTGTTGACATCAAGGTGGCCGGGTTCGATGAGAGACGCGGTACTGTTAGCATCGATGATCTGGAGAGAAGTGTCGACTCTGAGACTGCTGCGGTCTACATAGAGAATCCTAATTATTTTGGCGTGCTCGAGGAAGAAGTTGAAGCAGTAGCTAATATTGCACATAAGAAGGGTGCGCTATTCGTTGTTGGGGTTGAGCCGCTAAGCCTCGGGCTTGTAAGGCCTCCGGGAAGCTATGGAGCCGACATAGTGGTTGGAGATGCTCAACCACTAGGAATCGGCCTTAACTATGGTGGACCATTGTTAGGTATCTATGCAACTAGGTGGGATCGTAAACTTGTTAGGCAAATGCCTGGCAGACTTATCGGCTTAACGAGGACAGTTGATGGAGAGGAACAAGGCTTCGTAATGATACTCCAGACACGGGAACAACATATACGGAGGGAGAAAGCAACCTCAAATATAACTAGCAATGAGGCGCTACTCGCGATCGTTGCTGCATCGTTCCTTACCCTCCTCGGGGGACACGGGCTACGAGAACTAGCTAAGTCGATATGGATTAGAAGCCATTACACGGCCTCACGGCTTAGGAGAATAGGTGTAAGGGCTCCTCGCTTCGAGGCCGAGTTCTTCAAGGAGTTTGTAGCGAGCTTTCCCAAGCCCTACAGAGCTATCCATAACCATTTACGAGCAAAGAACATAATGGGGGGCCTCGATCTCGGCGATAAGCCTCCGCTGTACGACACGCGCTCGGCTCTTTTCTGCGTCACCGAGGCACATAGCAAGAAGGATATAGACCTGCTCATAAACGCGATAGGTGAGGCCCTATGACCATGCTTAGGAAGGGGTGGAGACAGGCCAAGTGGGACGAGCCACTAGTATACGAGATAGGCGACCCTCTGAAAACAGGCTATGTACCGCCCTTCAGAGACGATGACGACGAGATGCTAAAGGAGCTAGGAACAGATCCTGAAGAATCTCTCGCAAAACGGGGTCTCTTACGCAGCGATGACCCCCCTATCCCGGGCCTAAGCGAAGTAGAGGTCATGAGACACTTTACACGACTAAGCCAGATGAGCTACGGAGTAGATGTTGGCCCGGTGCCGCTCGGCTCATGCACCATGAAGTATAATCCTAAGATTAACGAGGCCCTAGTAAGGGATCCTCGTATAGCGTACCTTCATCCATACCAAGACGAGGACACTGTTCAGGGCTTACTCGAGATACTCTATCTGCTTGAAAGATGGCTTGCCGAACTAACCGGGATGGATCGGTGCAGCTTGCAGCCCCCGGCTGGCGCGGCAGGAGAATTTACCGGTGCACTAATGATTAGGAAGTACTTCGCTGATAAGGGAGAGAATAGAGACGAGATGCTCATACCAGACTCTGCTCACGGCACAAACCCAGCGAGCGCGGCGATGGCCGGGTTCAAGGTGGTACGAATCCCCTCAACACAGGCTGGGACAGTCGATATTGATGCAGTGAAGTCGGTCCTAGGCCCCAATGTGGCGGGAATGATGCTAACAAACCCCAATACTCTCGGTATATTCGAGGATCGTATACTTGAACTAGCCGATCTACTACACTCCAATGCCTCCCTACTATACTATGACGGGGCCAACCTCAACGGCATAATGGGCCTTGTGAGGCCAGGCGACATGGGCTTCGATATAGTTCATTTAAACCTGCACAAGACCTTCTCGACACCTCACGGCGGAGGCGGCCCTGGAGCAGGAGTAGTGTGCGCTAAGGGAGAGCTTGTAGACTACTTGCCTCGTCCACTGATA
>JALSNP010000030.1 GCA_026986935.1 Pyrodictiaceae archaeon
GCAGAGGGGTGTAGAGAGGAAATATTATCGTTTTAGAGGTACAAGGTTCTATGGTGGGAGTGCTACAGGCGATGTCGTTGGGTGTAATCTGAGGTGCATTTTCTGTTGGAGCGGGAGGGCTAGAGATGACCCCCGAGTAGGGTTCTTCGTGTCCCCGGAGACAGCGTTTAGGCGCTTAAGAAGTATTGCGAAAAAACGTGGATACAGATATGCAAGGCTCTCTGGGGGAGAGCCTACCATAGGCTGGAACCATCTCCTCAAACTACTCGAGCTTTTCGATAGCTCTGACCTCGTATTCATCCTTGAGACGAATGGGATCTTGCTCGGAGCGTTCCGTGAGCGTGCACGCCTATTAGCAGGTTTTGACAAGCTTCACGTAAGAGTCTCTATTAAGGCTTGTAACGAAGAGCTTTTCTCCAAACTGACCTTGGCGAGACCCGAGTACTTCAAGTACCAGTTAATGGCTATAAATAATCTCGCTGATTATGGGGTAAGTTTCCACATAGCACTATTCATGTCTTATGGCGATGAGAAGTGTTGGCGATCCCTGGTTAACCAGTTAATAGAGATAGTGGGCCAAGATGTTCTTAACTTAATAGAGCCCGAGTACCTGGTTCTCTACCCTAATGTTCGCAAGAGGCTCAGTTTTTACGAGAGGATATTAGGCATTAAGCCAAGAATATCATTCAATCCATAGGTGATAACTATGAGAAAACACAAATACTCTATAAATATTAGTATTAGTCTTCGAAAAGAATTAAACCCAATAATATCGTTAATTGACCCCAACCTGGAAAACCTGCTAAGACATACATGCGTATCGTGTATAGCACTTGTATCGGATGAAAAAGAGCATAGAGCACTAGCACACGCTATTCGCCAAGTACTCTTTGACCTCTATGCCTTGTACAACGCCTACACGCCATGGATACTAATAGATGAGAAAAGAATAGGGAAAGAGTCCTGCCCAGTTCTTCGCGGATTATCGTGTAATGATACGAGGCTCGATATCAATGATCGTAGACTTATCGTTGATGTTGATTGTGACGAAATAGCTTATACTTGTGTTCTCGAGCTAGCCTAAGTATTCAGCAACGGTGGGCTCAGTCACCGCCATATTCTGCTCCTATGTGCGTAACCTCATCACGGGCTCGGAATCACTCGCCTTATGCTTCAATGACTTAGCTTGATCACTCTCTTAGATCACGTCTAGTTGTAGAGAGGGTCAGTGCTGCGCGGCTCCACATCGCCTTTCTTCGGACCTTTCGAGCCTCTTCATTCCCCCGCTCTTTATTCTAGATCGAGCCCGCTATTAGTTGCTACTGTTTTAACACGTGTTTATCCTAGCTATATTCTCTCACGCGGATAATACCTTTAGACCTAGATCGCAACATGTATTACTTCCTAAGTGGCGTAATACGATGGGTGCTTTCAAGCTTATCCTAGGGACTCCTCTACAAGCTATACCTAAGCCATGGCTGGTGCTCCCCATAGAAGGAGTGATGGTCAACGCTTTCGAGATCCTAAAATACGGGCTTAGCAGGGTCCGGGGAAGGAATCTTAGGAAGCTTCTTGGCATCGATAATACTGGTATTGAGCTATGGATCGATAGCGGGGGGTACCAGTTCCTTTCAAGGGGTTTAAACCCGGGTGTGGACAAGATAGCTAAGGTGTATAGAGAGATTGACGCTGATTACTATATAAGCCTTGATTATCCACCCGGCCCGAGAGATAACGAGAGACTAAGAGCTATGAAGATAGCTAAGACAGTTTCAAGCTTTATGAGCATGAAGAACATGCTTAGAGGACTCATAGAGGAGGGTAGACTTATCCCAGTTTTTCACTTATCGGTTGGTGAGTCGCTCAGAGTCCAGCTCCGTGTATACGAGTCCCATAGCATTACGGCTGCTGTGGGCGGCCTAATTCCCCATTTTATGCAACTCTCGGGTAAGGGTTCTAGGCTCAAGGCCGTCTTATTCTTACTTCTCTTGCGTAAGATTTGGAGAGGGAAGCTCCATGCACTAGGGCTTGCCTCAGCAGCGATAATACCGTTGCTCAAAGCGATAGGGGTTGATAGCGGTGACACACAGTCATGGAGGCATAAGGCCGCGTACGGGAAGATCATTATCCCTACTATCGGGGAGCGACATATCTCGGAGAGAGAAGTTAGATTCGGCCCTTCAACGCTACGCGAAGAGGAATACCCCTTATATATGAAGTACCTCCAAAAAGCGTCGGAAGCCCTAAACACTGTGCTAAATCACACTGATCTAGCCAACAGCTTTGAGGCCAGGGCCCTCTTTAACTCCTATGTACTCCTAGAGGTGGCATCTAATGGTGCCAAATACCGAGGCCCCAGCAAGGCTTTCATGAGGCTTTTTGAGAGAATCCAGGCCCTCAAAAACGCTGACCCAGATCTCTTGGAGAAGGAATTAGCAAAGCTCTTAGCGCTTCAGGAGCAAGAGCTAGTAAATCATCGCGCGATTAAGAGTATTGAGAGCCTTAGGGCAATAGATATGCAAACTAGTAGGGCTCAAGCGATGTAGCTAATAACCAGCTTGTTTAATGGTTCGCGCCTATTCTTGGGCAACTAGATACGTTTTCTAATACGTAGCGAATACGGGAACTATGTTAACGCGGTTTAAAATGGCCCTCAGCGCGTGTTCCTACGACTAGGAGAGAGGGTTGTCGCTGCCAAGGCTTAGCGCCAAGGACTGTGATCATATTGTAGCTCTTATTGGGGCCCCTAATAGTGGCAAGACCACACTATTTAACGTGCTTACTGGGTCTAGCGAGTTTGTAGCCAATTGGCCCGGCGTAACAGTAGAGGTACGTACAGCTATAATGAGGATTGATGGGAAAAAGCTATGTATTGTTGATCTACCTGGCACGTATAGTATTAGTGGTGATACTGCTGAAGAAAAAGTTACGCGCCGATTTCTCGTAGAGAACCCTGTCGATGTTATCGTTGTATTAGCGGATGCAACTATGCTGGAAAGAAGCCTTTATCTCCCATTAGAGGTTCTAAGCGTATATGATAACGTTATCTTGGTTCTAACCAAGATTGATGAGGTAGAGAAGAAGGGCATAAAGATAGATATTGATGGGCTTGCGAAGGAGCTTGGAACGGTCATCGTTCCTGTGAGCGCTCTTAAAGGCCAGGGGGTGGACAAGCTCATTAATGTTATTAAGGAGTACATTGAGGGCAAGGTAAAGATCTCCAGGAGGATAGTGATAAGCTATGGAGAATTATCACGGTATATAGACGAGTTGGCCAGAAAGATACAAGAACTCGGGATCGATGGCCGAAAAGCCAGATGGTTTGCTTCTGCTCTACTGCAGGGCTATGAGTGGGTTCTCGACGAGCTTAAGAAGGAGGTTGGGAACCCCGGGGGGTCCAAGAACTTAGAAGAATTGAGAAAATATGCGGAGATGCTTCGAGAAAGAGCTAAGAGGGAGGGGCTAGACCCCCTCATAGAGATACCGAGAGCATACTATGATTTCGCGGCGAAGCTCTACGAGAAATACGTTGAGGAAAAGGAGGAGGAAATAAAGTTATCGCGATTCGACGAGCTACTCCTAAACCCCGTCCTCGGCCCCATAGTTAGTGGACTCACGTCATTCGCTATAGTACTCCTAGCCTACATAGTTGCTACGGGGAGCCCCCTTGAC
>JALSNP010000031.1 GCA_026986935.1 Pyrodictiaceae archaeon
TGTCTGGGACGCGGTCACGGAGCAGCTTGATGCTAAAGCCTTGATCAGCATAGGTCTTTAGCACTTTGCGGAAGGCCTTAACCACCATTTCTCTCGTTAGCCCCCCGGTCTTAGAAACGTTTACGAGAATATCTCTAAGGCTCTTCTGGATCGCATCCACAACAGCCTTAATACCCTTACTGTTCCACTCCCTGAATAGCTTGTCGAAATAACCTCTCGGCGCAAAGGTCAGTGACACGTTGGCGCCGATAGCCTTACGCGTCTCAGGCAGCGGCACGTTTAGGACAATATACTTGGCGCCGAGGAGCCTCTGCGAGGTATCATTATCTAGTACGAGTGGCACAGTAAGCACCTCCTCTAGAGACCTGTTCAGCGGAAACGCGATGTACCCAATACTTTTGCCCGCCGGTGACTCAATATATAGACCGGGATCATAAGATATATCCTTATAGAATAGTTTTGGCACTATCTCTAGAAACTGCTTAGTAGCAGCCGCATCCCCCTCGGCTACACGTTCTAGCAACCCAGCGGCAAGGCTACTGTTAAAGTAGAGCTTTACAGCAGTATAGTTTAAGCGGTAAACCCTGTTAACAACCCTCCACTCCAGCCCCTTGGGTAGTGTAACGCTGATCACGTCATCAGAGGGATCCATGTAGAGCCCTAAGCCAGCGTAGCTCCCGCAACGGTACACATATAGGTTCATCAGCGTCTGCGTCGTGTTTAGTATCAGAATGCTTCTCGTTAGCTCGCTGGCTGACCTTATCTTTGCAACTAGTGGTTCCAGCAGAGCTTTGTTTTGTAGCATGTTCTCAAGAAGCCTATAATAGTTCTCTACGAGCATGGCGGCAAACTTCTCCGAGTCTATGCTCTCGGGGATGCAGAACGGGTTCTTACCTAGATACACCTTGCCGCTACGCGATAGTAGCCACGTATAACCATTCTCTGGGTTCACTAGGTAGTCTAGCGTGATATTCCTCGGCAACATGCTATCCAAGATATTGACCCCTGCAAGTTCTCGTAGTTCAGGGGCTATTGGGGCAATAGTGACGTTTACCAACTCAAACCTAATATGTATGCCATTAGCCTCCTTTGAGATAACTATATTAACCCGGGGCGCGTATAGCGTGAGCGCTACGTGGTACTGGTCACTCACATTATATTGTATAAAGATGAACGTATTATTGCCTATTCGCACTATCTTCTCAATGCTGGGACCAGTTGTGTTACAATTATACCTAATCTTGTAGCCAACCGCGATATACTGGTTAGCGTATTCCGCGGAGAGCAGAGGGCCCGCCTTAACTACTGTACACGGCTTAACAGCATACCTCAACACGGTAAAATTGCTATCAAGTGGGAAGAATGGAACACCCTCCGCGCGAGCTTTAGGGAATCCCGCAGCAATAACTGGGACGAGGATAATTATGATCAGAAACACTATTATGGGGAGAGAGATGAGGGGAAAAACATTTGGCCCCGCGCAGACCCGGGTACATTTTCTCTGCATATACTGCCCCCTATTTGTTGATTTCCTTATAGCCTAGAAATATATAGCCGTATCTTAAGTCAAAATCTTTGCTCGTACTGTATGTACACGATGTAGTTGGCGCAAACTTCGCAGTACTTAATAGTGATGAGGGTTTGTCTGACCCCTTATCCAGGCTCCCTATCGGAGCTGTCTTTCCTAAGGGGCATAGTGGTGCATTAGTGTTGACAGTCTCGGCGTAGATAAATGATCCTTTGAATATTACGTCGCTATAGTATTTCACTACAGGGAACGATACTGTAACCGCGTATTCTGCTGAAGTTCCGACCCTTGACACGCTCTTTACTTCTATTCCGCCACCAATGCCAAAGAGTTCCAATTCGGCCTTAACGGTAGCCGCAGCTTCTACCTCGCTTGATGCATAGACTTTAAATGTCTTTTCAATTCTTATTTCTCCATACTCTCCCGTGAAGTAGTATTTTTCACTTGGCACTACTGATACTTTTTGCACTACATGGTAGTAGTAATCTCCGTTCTGTACGGTGAATTCATGCTTGCTTCCTTTTGTATAAAAGGCGGCACCAACACCAGCAATTAGGGATAACTGCTCGCCACTGCTTGTTCTTAGTTTAGTGCTCACATGTTCTATGCCAAGTAACACAGCTGCTGCAACACCGTACCCGTCCCATGGTATGCCGACGGTTTTCTCGATATTTGCTCCTTTCTCGGTTCTCAATGTGACGGTTATATAGCTTTTTGCGTTGCCAGTGTATGTTTCAGCTTTCTTGTACAATACAACTTCATAGGGTATGTATGGCGGCTCGCTCGCGGCAACTGGCACGACTACTATAGGCAGCAGTACTACTATCAACAAAATAATTGATATGATAACGAGCCCATATGACCTCGCTATTCTATTCATCGCCAAATTCACCCTCCATTCCATTACATAACATATCTATTGAGTGGTAGCTTTTCTACCCTGGTCGGCAGAGAGTCGCGTGAGAGTTGCGAAAAGCTTAAAAGTAGTTGTTAATGAGAAAAGGAGTGCTAGCAAAGCTTACCATTAACTACGACTCATTTGTAGGACTTAGCTGTGGGTACGAAGCAGCGATGAACTGATGGATCTTAGATTCTCGAGCAGGAGTGTGGAGGAATCCTTGGTTACTAAGGTCTCCATTATCTCTAGGCCGTCCCGCAGATAAGTCCAGCTAAGAATACATGGTCGTCTTTAGGGAGACTAGCTGATACCCGAGTCTGTGCTAAGGCCTGGCAGCATCCCTGTTCATGAGAGGAGTTGTCTTATGTGCTTGTATTTGCTCCTTATTCCTTTACTTGGTTACTTTACTGCGGCGAGGGTTGTCATTGCTGTTGCTGCTAGTACTAGTATATATAGTGCCTCGCTGGTATCAAGCATGTTTTCATGGGCTAGGCTTCTCTTCGTGACCCAGAGTATTGTGGCGAGCATTGCTAGCGTATAGGTCGTGAAGGCGTCCATGGGCAGCGCCTTGGAGAGGGGCATGTAGACGAGCGGGTATATGAAGAGCAGGGATGTCGATGAGGCTGCTAGCAGTCCTCCGGTAGCTTCCTGGGCACGGCCTTGCCTTGTAGCGAGGAGTGCTAGTACTGCTTCTGGCGCGCTGCTCGCTACACCCACGGCTAGAGCGGCTTCACCGATATGCTCTATGTGGAGGCTATGTATCATCGACTCTATGCTGGATGCTAGGGCCTCCGCTGAAGCCACCATGCCAGCTACGCCTATTATTAGGAGGACAAGCCATCCTCGTGGCGCTTTCCTCTTCTCCCCGGTGAGCCCGCTGCGCACGGCAACAGCAATGTAATATATCCAGAAGATTAGCTGGGCTGCGAGAAGGGCTACCGGGGCCTTGATGGAGCCGTGTATGGTTCCCAGGCTAGCCTCTATCACTGTGTAGCCGGAGAGAAGAGCTATAGAGGCCACGGTAACCCTCATCAAGGGTAGCTCTAGGTGAAGAGTTTGCTCAGCGACGCCGACGCCACGGGCAACTAGCCCCACTAGACCCAGTACCACGAAGTTGAACGAGGCGCTGACAAGGACGGAGAGTAGCGCTATCTCGGCGAGCCAGGAGTTGTTAGCGCTTAGGGCGCGTAGGCCGAGGGCAAGTGCTGAGAAGAGCTCGGGGAGAACAGCAA
>JALSNP010000032.1 GCA_026986935.1 Pyrodictiaceae archaeon
TATAGTAAAGAAGCCCAGGTTACTCCGTTATGGCGGTGTTGAGCCAGGGCTACGCAGTGGTAAAGGCTATAGTATTGCTGAGCTAGAGGAAGTAGGACTGAACGTCAAGGAGGCAAAAAGGCTCGGCATACTTGTTGATAAGAGGAGAAAGACGAAGTGGGAATGGAATATTGATGCGCTAAGAAAATTCCTTGAGAAAATAGGTTATAAGAAATAGGGCATTGAGCCACCATTAATCATGCTTATCTACTACTCTCGTCCCTGACTGAGTTTTCTGCCCTATAACAGCATAGTTGATACGATTATCCACACCCGTGCGGGCAAGGCTCGTGTAGTTAGGCATGGTGCTGAGTAGGGAACTGGCTTGTGAGGGACAGGCTAGTGTCCAGCAGTACTCCATTACTGTCGCTGAGGAATATAACGAAGATTTACCCAGGGGGGATTATCGCTAATAGGAATGTGAGCCTCGACATATACGCGGGCGAGGTTCTCGCACTTCTTGGCGAGAATGGTGCTGGTAAGACAACGCTTGTAAGCATAGCAGCGGGCATTATTAGGCCAAGCGCTGGCGAAGTACTGGTGAGAGGCGTCCCGGTATCCTTTAATGGGCCCCGGGATGCTATGAGGAGAGGAATAGCTCTTATACCGCAGAACCCCATGCTCATTGACAACTTTAGTGTTGTAGAGAACCTTGTCCTGGTTTCAAGACTTGCTGGTAAGAGGTATAGTGCTCAATCTATAAGAGAGCGACTACAAGAAATAGAGGAGAGATATGGGCTTAGTGTTAACGCTGATGCACGTGTTTGGAGCCTATCATTCGGTGAACGCCAGAAAGTCGAGATTGTGAAAGCCCTACTTATAGGCGCTAGTGTCGTCTTACTTGACGAGCCAACTACGCACTTATCACCTATAGAGGTAGAGAAGCTAATCAACCTTGCTAGGCGTTTAGCCGAAGAGAACCGCGGCGTGGTGTTCATAACGCATAGGCTTAGCGAGGCGTTGAAAGTAGCTGATAGGATCGCGGTTATGAGGCAGGGTAGACTTGTAGCGGTTCTTCGCAGGGATGAGGCTAATGTAGAGCTTCTTCTTAACTACATGTTTGGCAAGGATAGGCTGAGAAGGTTTACTGAGATAGTGAAACAGCGCCGAGCGTTCGGCAAAAGAGTCGGGGAAGAGGAGGTATTATCAGTAAGTAACTTATGGGTTCGGGGCCCTCATGGCGAGTTCTCAGTACGGGGGGCTAGCTTCGTTGTTAGAAGATCAGAGGTCCTAGGAGTTGCAGGAGTGGCTGGGAATGGTCAAAGAGAACTATTTGAAGCATTAATAGGTATACGGAGACCCAGTAGGGGCTCGATACGCATCTGCGGAGCAGACGTAACCCGCCATGGCAGCGGCGTAAGGGGTAAGCTGGGAGTAGGAATAATCCCCGAAGATAGGCTAGGATGGGCTCTGGTTCCTCGCAAATCCATACTATTTAACACAGTGCTAGGGCTCTACTCTTCACCTAAGGCACCTATCCGCCTAGCCTTAGTTGATTGGGGTAAGGCGCGTAGAATAGCTATGGAGATTGTGGGCTCGCTCGAGGTCAAGACCACTAGTATCAATGCCCTTGTGGACTCGCTTAGCGGTGGTAATATGCAGAGATTTATTGTGGGCAGAGAGCTCTATAAATCGCCCTGCCTCTTACTGGCCATGAACCCTACGAGCGGCTTGGATGTAGAAGCAGCAGAAAGAATACGTAGCCTTCTTCTAAGCGAAGCCGCTAAGGGCGCAGGCATATTACTCGTATCGGAGGATCTTGACGAGCTCGTGGAGGTCTCGGATAGGATCATCGTCTTATCAAGGGGAAGAATAGTCTATGAGGCTACTAGGCCGTTCCATCTGGACAAGATAGCGGAGGCCATGACGGTGGCGTAGCTATGGGCTCGAAACACCGCGTCATAATCTATGGGGTAGCGGGGCTTGTTCTGGGGCTATTATTCTCCTTACTCGCTGCTATGATCCTTGGAGTGTTCACAAGCCTAGGGCCGATAGGTTTTGTGCGTACACTTTTATCAAACCTTGTAAGCAGAGATGCCTGGGCATCAGCTCTACCCTATTTCGTCCCCATTGCTGCATCCGCGTCAAGTCTTGCCCTCGCGTACCGGGCCGGTTTCATAACCATAGGTGCTGAAGGACAGGTAATGCTGGGCGCGGTCACGGCTTACTGGGTGATGTACTATGTGATAGGGCACAGCGGCATCGTAGCCATAGGTGCCTCGTTGCTAGCTGCTGGGATAGCTGGTCTTATCTATGGCGGTCTTGTTGGGGCTCTTCGTGTATGGCTTGGCGTGAATGAGATATTGTCGAGCCTAATGCTGAACTATGTTGCAATAGGGATCATAAATTACTTAGTGGCTGGGCCCTGGCAGCAAGGTGGCTATACGCGCACCGCCCCCCTGTTACCAGGTATGAGTATTAGTCTCGCCACGGCTGTCATCATCGTCATAGTGCTCGGCGCGCTTCTTGAACTATTCCTAGTACTCACTAAGTATGGTATCGCCATAGACTCGGTGAGACTTGCGCGTAAGGCTGCTCAGACCTATGGCATAAGTGTATCACGTACTTTGCTAATGGTTTCGCTTATTCAAGGCCTCGTTGCCGGAACTGGTGGTGGTATCCTCCTCTTACAGCTCTTGCGGCAATTGAGAAGCGTTGGGCTCGGAGGCTGGGGCTACGGCTACATGGGTATACTTGCTGCATGGCTTGGAGGACTACGCCCCATAGGCGCTCTTGCTGCGAGCCTATTAATAGCCCTCTTATACTCTATGCGATCCATGCTCCAGCTCTATGGTGTAAGTGATAGCTTTGTACTAGCTCTTGAGGCAATTATAGTGCTCTCTGTTCTCGCGTTCACTACGCTTGCTATGCGGCGTGGTGAGAGATAATGGTAAACATATCGGCTCTACTAGTACAGGCGCTCCCCTATGCCACTGTCTACGCCCTCGCTGCGCAGGGAGAGCTATTCCTCGAGCGAGCTGGGCTCTTTAACCTAGGCCTAGAGGGCATGATCTATCTAAGCGCAGGGGTTACCGCCCTAACGTCTCTCTATACTGGATCACCCATATACGGGCTCTTAGCCGGCATTATTGCATCGATAGTCCTAGCTCTTCTCTACGGGTTATTTGTTATAGGCCTTAATGCTGATCAAGCTGTGACAGGGTTATCAATAGTTTTTCTCGGAATAGGCCTAGGAGACGTGATTGGTAGGGCTACTGGGGGCTCCGTGGCCCCAAGCATAGGCACGCTAGCAGACAAAATTATCATGGTCTCGGCTCTTGCAATACTACCCGTGTTATCGTACATTGTATTGTTCAGGTCTTGGCTCGGATACGTTATCAGAAGCCTTGGCGAGAACGCGTTGATAGCTCGGGCTCTCGGCGTGCCAGTAACCCTTACACGCGTCATAATGCTTGTACTAAACGGTGCTCTTGTCGGTCTCGCGGGGTCCTATCTCTTCTTTACCGGGCCCCTGGGCGCGCGTTGGGTTTCCCTATCACTGCTAGGCTGGGGCTGGATGAGCCTTGGTATAGTGATACTCGGTTACTGGCACCCACTAGGCATAGTTGCTGCATCCTACTTAGTGGGCTTGCTTTACGCGATGAGGCCCCTCCTA
>JALSNP010000033.1 GCA_026986935.1 Pyrodictiaceae archaeon
CTGGTTGCACGGCTACCTCTTTCTGAGCCTCAGCTGCTCTTAGTTTCTCTAACTCTGCTCTGATCTCCTCTACGTCTTCGCGTACTTCTTCGGGCTCCTTTATTCTCACATAATCGCTCGATCGCGCGGGCTTTACTATTGTGACCTCTATCCCGAATACGCCTGGTTTTAGGAGCACATGCATAACCGATCTATCCACCATGTGCTCTACCTGGTAGCCAGTTGAGTATACTTTACCAACTCTTACTTTCTCGTAGCGTGCGCGCTCTGTGCGCAGCTTGCCGCTTATCACTATTTGTACGCCTAGCGCGCCAGCGTTCATAACCCTACGAGCCATTACGTGGGCTACTCTTCTGAAGTAGGCGCCGCGCTCGAGAAGCACTGCTATGCGTGAAGCGACTACGCGCGCGTTGAGGTCGGGGTTTTCTACTCTACGTACCGTTATCTGGGGGTTCTGTAGCCCGAATTGTTGCTCGAAGATGGCTGCTAGCTGTCTTATGGTCTCACCGCGTCTTCCGATGATCATTGCTGGTCTCTCAGCATCTATGAATATCTTGGTGCCTAGCGGGAATTGTATTATCTGTACACCAGCGTAGCCTGCGCGATAGAACCGCTTAGCTAGGTACTCGTCTATCATGGTCTGTAGCATCGCCTTCTTGACAAAGTACTTCTTTATTAGCACCAAGGCATTACTCCTCCTCCGTTACAACCATTTCTACATGACTATACTTTCTGAACCGTGGTGATGAGCGGCCAAATGCTCTAGGCATCCATTTTTTGATAACCCTGCCCTTGTGCACAGCTATATGTGTTATTCGTAGCCTCTCTGTATCCAAGCCCTTAACCTCAGCATTATTGACAGCGTTTTCGAGCAACCTGAGAAGGATCTTCGCGGCCTTGACAGGGTACCTGCCAATAGGCCACTTATACCGAGCCGCTAGCCCCCTGTGATGAGCTTGCTTCCCACTATACCTTCTTACAGGAATGGGCTCCTTCCCCGCAGACACTCTCTCCAAAAACGCTCTAGCATCCTCCACCTTCATCCCCTTGAGCAGTCTAGCTAGCTCAACTATTTTCTTATAGGATATCGGCGCGTCCCAGACCATTGCCTTAGCAGACCGCTCCTCATCAACTCTTACCGAGTACTTCCAAGTAGGCACAGCTGACCCCTCGCCGCTAGAGAGTAATCCCGATGCCTTCTCAGCAGAGCACTCACCTAAATAAGTAAATGATGCCTAGAACCCCATGCACCGGTGTTCAACTATGAGAAGCGTGTGCGGAGGGCCTTGACGCCTAGGGGCGGAGCCTCCACGCGCTCACAGAGCCCCGTTACGCGGGGCGCTCGCGCGGGCGATGCTCCGTGGTGAGAGGAGTAGTGCAGCCTCCCTAAATAAGGATACAATGCAAGAGAAGAGGAGTCGTTGATGGGCCTAAAGCGGCGAGAAGGCTTACAGTATGCCAAGACGGGCTGCTATATCAGCTGCACTGTACCCTGGGGCTAGCTTCACGTAGGCTTTTTTCTCCCCCTTCGGCGTTATCAGCGTGTTTACTTTCGCTACCTTCACTCCGAACGCTTCCTCGACAGCTCTTTTTATATCGTGCTTTGTTGCTTTCCTATCAACTATAAATGTTAATGTATTATTCTGCTCTATGAGGCGGAGCGCTTTCTCGCTCTGGATAGGCCTAATCAGTATACTGCTCATGCTCTCACCCCTTAGGGTTAGATCTTGAAGAGGATGTTATCAAATCTTTTCGAGAGCTCGTTGAGAGCACTGCTAGTTATAACTGTTAGGCGTCCCGGGACCGCGCCAGGGGCTAGCTGGAGCACATTAACAGTCCACGGCTCCGCGACATCGACTCCTGGTAAGCTTTTAACTGCTTGTGCAAACGGCGATTTATGATTACTTACTATGAACAGGATGCTGCGGGGTGTGACGTATCTTCTCCCACGCCGCTTACCCTTGCCTGCGCGTATCCTGGTTCTCTTCTTCGCCCTTTCGATATCGCTCCACAGTCCTAGCTTCTCGAGCAGGGAGCGAGCGTCCTTGATCCTGGTAATATTTTCCTCGACCTCATCTGACACGATGACGGGGACTTGGTCGGCGCTGAAGACGTGGCCACGCTTGACTACAAACTCCTTTATGGATGTAGCTGCTAGGGCTGAGGCTGTTGCTAGTCTCTTCTCCCTCTTATTTATCTCCTCGTGTATTTTCTTATCAGGTCTAGGCGGGTGAGCCAAGTGACCTCCAACGGCAGAGTTTATGAAGGCTGCTCTCCCCAGGCCGGGGATTCGAGGAACCCTGGCAATGCCTAGCCCTACTCCAAAGCTCCTAGCTGATGTACGCTTACCCGCTAGGGGGTCGCGCCCCTTTGGCTGAAGCCTCGCAGTGAACTCTGATAAGAAAGCCCTCCTTATCAGATCTATTCTCACTGGTAACCCAAAGACACGGGGTAGGCGTATTTCACTTATCTTCTCCCCCTCCTTAGAATATACCGGCACTATTGGCGGCTCGCGCGCGACCAGGAACAACGTTGAGCCAACCAGGGTAGCCATTGCATCGACCACCTCTTACACGTGTTCCCCCGCTACTTAGTTACCCTGCTTGCTCTGCAAGCTGAGGAAGGTGATCCGCGGAGGAGCCTCCGGCGTCCACGTGGGGCGCACGGGGTGCCTTAATACTATTGGTCTCTTAGGCGTCCCGGGCACGCTGCCCGCAAGCAGCACATACGTGCCGCGTACAACGCCGTAGTGTAGGAAGCCTCCTGCCGGGGTCACTTCTAGCCCGTCGCTACCTATCTTGATTATTCGTTTATTGTACTCTGTTCGTCTATGGAAGCCCATTTGCCCTGGCTGGGGTACCTCGCTCCACGAGAAGGTTGTTGCTGGGCCGCGTGTACCTGGGCCGCTCCTACTACCCTTTCTGTGCTTATGCCATCTCGGGAGCTCTTTGACCCCGAATCTCTTTATCACGCCCTGGAACCCCTTGCCCCTCGTGACGGCTATGACGTCTACGAGCTGGCCTTCCTTGAACACATCTGATACCTTGACCTCGTTGCCTAGTATCTTGGCGGCGTAGTTGAAGCGCTCGGCTAGGCTCTTGCCACCACCGATCTTTATCTCTATTAAGTCGGGTTTCTTCTTGCTAAGACCACCGACTAGCCTGGGCTGTGTTGCTGCTATTATCCTGACATCGTAGATCTCTTCGAGTTTCTCCTCAAGCCTTTTGAGAGCCTTCTCGGTGTCTGGGAAACGTAGGCGAGGAACAACGCGGTTTAAGTCGAGCCTGTATTGGCTCGCTAGGTTCTCTGGCTGAGCCCAGGCCTCTCCCAGGGTGTACAACCCTATATTTGGGTCGTAACCATAAGCGCGAACCGCTACTGCTATCATTGGCGGGGCCTCGAGCACTGTTACCGGTATAAATATCTCTCTACCATGTGTCATTGAGCCGGGGACATCGTCTATAATAAAGGCATGTGTCATTCCCGCCTTATAGGCTAGGAAGGCGAGAGGCAGAGGAGTATCGCTCGAGACCTCTGGCCAAGACTTGATACGCGGCACTAATCTTGACGCTCTCTTCCTAGGCCTTAGCCCCAGACTACCCCGTCTAGGTGCATGCTTCTTTCTTGCACCCACAACACATCACCACAGCTTTCCTTGCTACCGTGCTCCCGTAGCCAGTCCCTACCTCTACTCGTTTTTATCCCTACGCATCAACACATGCTCTAGAGAGCAATCATGGCTCCATAAATTATTCTAGGACGAGGTTTAAGATGGAAAGGGTAGCTGTTATCGCCTCCTCTACCCTAACCGTTCGCGTCCCCTGCGAAGGTATCGTGTTAAGCACCTCGTCAACGCCCCCTTCTAGCTCAAAGCCCTCCTGCCTAGCTAGCTCGAATAAGCCCTTATCAGGGGATCCAAATACGACGAGAACACCTTTTCTACACATAGTATCCTTATTCTCCCTGAGCTTGTTAAAATCTATGACTTCTCCTTTACGACTAGTTGCGATAATATAATGGGTTTTTCTATGCCTTTGGATGAGAGATCTAAGAGAGTTTTCTACACGGACCCGGAACCCGCTATATATATCGGTTTCCGCAGGAACTATTACTAAGGGGTTAAGCGACTTGATCTCTACAAGAACTCGTTGGCCTCTCCTATACGCTTTATTGTTTTTGACCAAGACTGGTCTACCCAGACCAGCCTCAACAATAACACCCTGCTTCACGGGTCTTAGCACAAGCGCCTCCCTGACCTCACCCTCACGAGGCCCACCCACGCCATGCGTAGGGAGCTGAAGGGGTGGAAGAACGCCTGCGTAACGCAGCTCTGGTACGTGTGGAGGATACACGTAACGGCGAAGATAGGGCGCTGTAACCATGTACTCTAGGACGCGCTTTATTAGACTCGCCTCTCTCCACGCCTCAGCTCTATCAACATATAGTAGGACGTTATCAACTCTAAAAACCGATAATACTCTCCCCAGTATGCCTATCTTGACGCTCTTCAGTAGCAAGGATTGCTCTGTTAGAGTATAGGAAGAAGCAAGGGCGACATCCAGTCTACAATATCGTTTTCTTATATACAATATGCTCTCACCGCAGGAAACGAAATAAGTACTAGTAACCGAGCCGCGTCTTACTCCCTAGTTGTTCACAACCTGGTTGCAGGGAACGCTTCATAACAAGGCTCCAACGGGGCCATTTTTATAAAAAGGAACTCGGTTAAAACGATTAACGCTTACCTTTACCCTTCTTGCTGCCTTTTACCTGCCTAGTCTCCTTTGACGAGACTCTTTCCTCGCCTGTCATGAATAGTGTGGTTCGCTGCCTTCCACCCATTGCTACGCACCAAGTAGCGCTAGGGATTAAGATACCCCTATAATTTATTTTTACCATAGCTAGCTGGGCTCTAGCCGATGAAGTATTTGCCGAGTACTGAGCACTGAGAGCGCGTGCTGATCAACCCCCTTCTACTGAGGCTCTTTTGGCCCATGTAATTTGGCTCAGCCGGGTTCTTCTCTTCATCAAATAGGCTCTGCGTTTGCACCCGTCATCATCTCTGGTCGCGTTGCCCATATCAAGGGAGGAGACGGTACTAGGGCTTTAGGGTTGCTAGCTATGAGGGGGGAACGGCCTCCGCGATTTAGGTGCTTATTCTGTGACCATTGTTGCTACTTTGATAAAGAGTATGAGATGCCCACTGTGTTCCCGTGGGAGAAGAGGCTGCTAGAGGAGCTTGCGGAGAGGCTGGGGGTTAGTCTCGAGTTTAAACCATTACAAATATACATGGATGATGAGAATAACTGTGTTATAGCGCTTTATAGGTGGATTATTAAGGGGTACTGCCCATTCTATGACAGGGCTGAGAAGAGGTGCAAAATACACGAGGATAAGCCGTACGCGTGTAAAATGTATCCACTCTTACTAGAAATGCCTACAGGCAGACTAATGCTCTCTGGAAAATGTGACTGGGTTGCTAATAACAAGGATGTTGCCGAGAAACTGGCTAAAGAGGCTAAGCTTATACCAGAGGTGTTCCCGAACGAGTTCGAGGCGGCAAAGAACGCTTTCATAGAATTCTCCAGTATAATCGATTACGTTAATAGGAGGAGGTTAAGGCAAACGACTAATTTAAGAGACTGCGCACAGGTTATGGATATAGATGAGTATATCGCGAGGTACGGGTAGCGATGCCTAAGGGACGGAGAGCTGTACGCCTAATATTCAACACGTACTATGAGAACGATGCCCGGAACATCCTAGACGCCCTGCAGAGAAGCGGTATTAAGTTCTCCGTTTCGAGATCAAAGGTTGTAAACGAGCTCTACTACGTTGATATAGATGCTGGGAACCAGGACTTAGAATCCGTTTTGGAGAAAGTGAGAAGTGTTGTTGAGAAGAATAGGGGCCAGACAATATTCGGTGTCAAGATCTACGCCGTCGATGCATCTAAATAGTGAGGACTCCGACGGTTGATCCCTCATCATCTACTAGCTTACCGTGATAGTGGGATCGCGCGGACTTGTATCAGATTATCGGGCCTACTTCATCGTCTCCGATTACTCCTCTTATAACAGGCCTCGAGCCCTTTTATAAGATAATTCTTTACGAGAAGCTTAGCTAACTGATAAACCTTGGCCGAGAACTCGATTTCCATTATTCTTCCGTCACGTAGCACAAGAGTCAGCCTAGCTGCATCCTCTTTTATTCCTGGTTTCTTCAGCGCATCGTTTCTCGGGCGCATTGGTTTTCTTAGCTCGTATCTCACTATGTCGCAGTAGTCTATGTGCACAGTCCCTAGACTGTTATCCTGTCTGGCCCTCTTTTTCTTAATACTATAGATGAGTAGGTCTGCTTGCCTTTGTAACCCTGTGCGTGGTCTTAGGGAGAGCCAGTGTTCTCCTAAGAATCTTAGTGTTATACCGTTTTCTTCGAAAATTAGGTCGTATTTCCGGATATCTGGGCCCCTTCTTATCCATACGCTGTAGAGCACAGGCTCAGCTGGCACCATAGGAGTGCACCACGCAATAGTCATAAATGGCACGGTTTCTGAGGGATCCGCGTTAATTGTTACGAGGCGGTCTCCGTGGTGGAACTAGTATTAGCTAAAATTAGGGGTATATCTAGACTCGCATAAAGGGAGAAGATAGTGGATAGAGAGGCCTTGGTAAAGGAATTAGATGAGCTTATTGATACTAATATAGGCAAAGAGTACACGGAGAGTAGGGAATCTATTGAGGAGAAGGTTAAACAGATTTATGGGCCTCTTATTGAGAGGAAGATTAGGAAGCCTATTCGTAACCCTGGTCTTATAAAGGAGGTTCTTGAGAAAGAGTTCAAGCTCATTGTCGATGAAAAGGTTATAACACTTACGGTTGCAGCGTTTCTTGCAGGACGGCCAGTGCTATTTGAGGGGCCTCCGGGTACGGGTAAGACGGAGACGGGTGAGGCTATACTATCTCTGTGGGCTGGTAAACCGGCTTTCGTTATACCTTGTAGCGAGAACTATGACGAATATAGGGTGATAGGGGACTTCCATCCACTAATGGCTATCAGGCACGGGTTTAACGAGGAAAGCTTTACTCCACGACCGTTATTAGCGGCTCTTATACTGGATGCGGGGGTTCTTGTTGACGAGATTAGGAGGAGTAGTGAGGAGTTCCAGAATCTTCTCCTCGACGTAATTGATAAGAGGAGGATTATTGTTCCTGAGATAAAGCGTGTATTCTGGGCTAGGGGTGATGGTTTCCAGTTCATATTTACTAGTAATCCTGAGGATTATGCACAGGGTGAATTAAGTGATGCGTTTCTTAGAAGAGTTGTACGAATAGAGTTTAACTATCCTCCGCCCGAGCTTGAGATGAAGATAGTTAAGATACGCTATGATGTATCCGTGCCTATTAGTAGCGCGTTGTTAAAGAAAATGACATTGGCTATTAATATGCTTAGGGAGAAAGCAACGTATAAACCAGGCCCTGCTGATACAGTGTTATGGGCTCGAATAGCTGGGAGACTTGCCGCCTTACGTCAGCATAGAGAGGTACTGGTAGAGGATGTTGTAGATGCGGCTACAATAGTTTTATATAAGAGGGTTGAAGAGGGAGAATTAGTGGATGAGGCTCTCGAAAAAGTCTTCCACGGCAGAGAATGATAGGATTATAGACGAAGTGAGAGAAAACGTACTCGCTATTGTTGATAAGATAGCTAGAAGTGCTCAGAAACAGGGGCTACGTGTCTCAGTCTCGGAATTGGTTGAGCTGTCTAAACTACTAACCATCTATGCTGAGCTGAGACAAGGGCTTCTTACTAGGGACGATATCTTATTTGTTACATGCTCTATACTGTGCAAGCGCCCAGAGGATAAAAAGAGGGTTATTAGAGTATTAGAGTCTATGCTGAGCCAAGGTTCCGAGAAGAATAATAGTACTATGAAGGATATTCTTCTCGGTATTCGAAGCGACTTAGAAAAGATTGGGGCCACACCGGGTTCGAGGGTGCATCTACATAGCTCCAATGAGGGGGTTCAAGCAGCGTATGCTCGTCTACAACTACTAGGAATAATACGGAGCAAAGGGCGTACGAAGTACGTTTTACCCGAAAAGTCTATCAAGAGGATAGCGAAACAGCTGGCTAGAGAGTCCAATGATTACCGGGGGGCAGTAGCTAAGGCTATTTCGGAGAGGAAAAGAAGCGATTTTGCGTTATCGCTTGCTGCGCGTCTAGGCACAGAGCTGCCCTATTACCTGGACTTAAATAAGCTAGGTATAAGGGAGCTGATGAGAATCTATAGGTATGCTAAGAGTAAGTCTTTGAGAAACCATATAGCTCGTGTGATAGATAAAAAGCTCAGCTCACTCAGCGAATTATCTGATGCGGAGGCTAGGCTTCTTTGGGATATTCTCTCTAGGGAAAAAGCGCTAAGGTACGAGTCGATAAGTAAATTGATTGCGCTTAATCCTAGACTTGTTGATTTTGCTAGAAAGAGGGTTAGTGAGGAAGAGCTTCTCGACATGGCGCTAGGTGGTAAGGGGTTTGAGAGGGAAGCAAGAATAGAAGTGGCAACGAGGTTGCTAAGAATACCACTATCGCGGAAAAACGCGGTTAAAGCATTCTTTGCGAATAAAACACTTCTTAGGAAGCTGCAAAGAGGAGAAGTTAGTGAAGAAGCGCTTACCGCCTTGTCGAAGATCATGGAGGCAAGGGAGCTTCTTTTAAGAGGCCTAGTGAGCGGTGAGAGAGCGTATCAGGACTATGCTGCATCGGAGCTTGAAAAAGCCAGAGAACTTGTTAATTCGATTAGGGATGAGGAGGTGTTAAGCGAAACAAGGAAGCTTTATGAGAGAGTGTACCGCGAGGTATCGATGGCGTTATCTGGGAATAGTTATGCGGTCTTAAAGTCGTTGGTTAAGGATTTATCACCAGCTGAGGCCCTAAAGATGCTTAACGATGTGGCTAATAGCCCTGATCCTCGTCTAAGGTCTCAGGCTCTGAGACTGATGTACATTATTGTGCGAAGACAAATCGGCTATGCTAATCAGGGGAGACGAGAGCGTAAGGATATAGGTAGTGGTTATGGGAGGATTTCTACTCGACACACACTCCTTAACCTTGTTAGGCTAAAGTCTAGGCCAGTATCTGTTTTAAAGTATAGGAAGTTGAAGAGCATCGTGCTTGTTATTGATAAGAGTGGGAGCATGAAGGACTATGCTATTGCTACATTGTTGTCAGCTTCTGCTTTGATTCCATTGGTTAAACGGGTAGTGTTCTTCGATGAGAACGTCTACGTGGTTAACACTTTATCAAGATCTAATATACGTAGATTGTTTGAGCTAGTTTTATCGACGCGATTCAGCGGGTACACGAATATTATTTCGGCTTTGAAGGAAGCGACTAAGGGAACAAGTGTCTCAAAACTAATTCTAGTCAGCGACCTTGAGCAAACCATTAAGCCCTATAGCGGCGAGGACGTGTGTGAATACATGAGAAAGCTACGAGATATTGGTTGGGGCATAGTGGTATTGACGCCGACTGAGCATTATCCTAGATGCTTTAATGAGATTAATGTTAGGATACACGTTGTACACGATATTAGTGATATAAGGAGAGCGCTTAGCCGTATATAAGGCTACATCACTTCTTATCATAGCATTTGACGAATAGCTTATCTTTCGATGTTTCACCTATGTATGTACCGTATCGTAGAACATGAGTACTATGATTCTCTGAGACCTTTAAAACAGATAAAGTAGCGCAGCTCTTCGTAACCCTTTCGATTTCTCTTATTCCCTTCGTCTTGTCCTCCAATAAATTGACAACGGTAAAAGAAACAGTTACATCTACGCTTTTATAGCGTAGTGGTATATTTTCTGCATCAGCTTCTACTAGTTCGCTTAGGAGGTCAAGGTTTAGTTTCTTTATTCTCGACTTTGCTTTTTTAAGCATGCCTATAGATAGGTCCAGGCATATATAGTAGCTTATTCTATGTATTTTTCCCAGAATGTTCAAAAATTCAATGAAGAGGGCTGTTCCACAGCCGTTATCAAGTACTTTATTATGCACTTTTATCTTTCTTATAGCCACCATGTACTTCTCTACTTGCTCCTCGCTGTATAGCTTGTCGTAGTCTTCACTTGTTATATTATATTTTTCTCGAATTATTTCCTTTTTATTTACCAAAATCATCCCTGTAGCCTTGTTATAAGAAGAGAAATTGCCGAAACATAGTACTAGCTCCTCGGCTCTCGCCAGTACTGTTCTCTCCTTCATATTGCTAAGTGTATGGAAATAATGTGTGGGGCTTACTTAAGCGCTACGTGGAGCGTGCTCCTCGTAGCCTTCAACCCTGGCTCGCCGTGCTGTACTTGCTTACATGTTGGGCTGAACTCTCCTAGGTAGTGCCCGATCATTTCTGGCTGTATTCGTACTGGCACGAACTCTTTCCCATTATAGATCGCTATTGTGAGACCTATCATCTCAGGTAATATAACCATGTCCCTTACATGTGTTTTTACAACTACTTTCTTGCCTTCAAGCATCTTTTTACGCGCCTTTCTGATTTTCCATAAGAGTCTTCTCTGTTGGTCTGTTAACCCTCTAAGTAGACTTCGTCTCTGCCTTGAGGGAAGTAGTTTAACAAATTCATCCATAGGCATCGATAATAGCTCCTCTAGCGAGTAGCCACGGTATCTGAACTTCTTCCACTCTGGTGGAAGTGCTTCAATCCACTTCCTCATTTCCTCGTCTAATCGTGAACGCGCGCTCTGCATAACTAATCCCCTTACCGGGTTCACTTACTGGGGGCTGAATTAGGTTTACCTCTTCTTACGCCCTGTGGATCTTGCTGCTATGTGGCCGACTTTGCGGCCCGGCGGAGCAGTACGTGAAACTGTTGTCGGGAAGCTTGGGCTCTGGTGGCTGCCACCACCATGTGGGTGGTCGACAGCGTTCATAGCTACTCCCCTTACTCGTGGCCACACATGCGGCTTTGCGCTCCATTTATAATACGATGCCCCGGCTTTAAGTAATGGCTTCTCTAGCCTACCGCCACCAGCTATTACTCCTATCGTAGCCCTGGCATCGTTTGGTATTTCCTTCACCTTTCCGCTAGGAAGCTGTACTAGAGTCTTATTACCGCTCCTACCTACTATTACAGCGTAAACTCCCGAGGATCTTGCAAGTTTTCCGCCATCACCTGGCCTTACTTCTATATTGGTTATCTGGGTTCCCTCTGGTATTCGGCCAACTGGTAACACGTTTCCGTTAGCAGGCGTAGCCTCTGGGCCTATCTCTATGACTTGTCCTACATACATCCCCTCGACAGCTGGCATCCAGAAATCCTGGCCATTCTCTAATACAACATGAGCTAAGGGGACCCAGCGGCCGGGGTCGTGAACTAGCTCTATTACTCTTCCTCTAAGAGTGACCTGTGTCAACGGTGGGTAGCGGGCAGGCGCTGGGTGAAGCCATGGCCTACTACGATATAGCGGTGTCCCGCGTCCTCTACGTTGAATAATCAGCCGCTTCCCCATAGCTTAGCACCCTTCTCCCAGCCTCTCCAACCTCTCCTCCCGGATTCTTAACTGTTATCGGTGGAGTATAAGCACGAAAGAGAACTACATCTGTAGCGTTAAAGTGTTTTAACATTGCCTCGCCTATTCCTAGTCGTAAAAGCTGAGAAGCACTATCTTCGGGTACATCGGCTAATCTCATAATGGATTCTATGTACTTGGGGCTTGAGGAGCCAAAAACCACAAAGTTATGCATGTTATTCCATACGCTTGGCGGGAAATCCTCTGGCTGCTGGGACGCTAGGACCAAGCTGATTCCGAGGCTTCTTGCAAAACGTATTAGTCTTACATAACTATGTCTAAGTTTTTCCAAGACACGCCAAGCTTCATCAAAAATAATTATCCTTTTATTACAACTACTAGGCCACATTAGCAGTTGCTTAGTTTCAAGACGCTCTATAGCTTGTTTCCCATAGATTTCTAATTGTGATCGAATATTAATACCATTGATAAGGTGCTCTAGATCACCCTTAGGATCTATGACTTTTATGCAATAAATATCGTTAATAACTCCCTCAAATACTAGTCTTGCGAGGAGCGTAGTCTTCCCCCGACCACTCGGACCGATTATAATGGTGTGCAAGGAGCCAAGACCATCTCTCCATATCGGCAAATACACGGGGGTGTTACTGTATAGCTCGTGCCCTATAAAGAGCCCTTGATCGTATCGCACACTTATTAGAGAGTAACTATAACTAATTACCTTAAATAACTTAACTGAAATATCATAATTAGATATAATAGGTTTATTATTAACTAATAAAAAACTGCACACGCTTTTCAGCTTACATTGATACAAAGAAAGCATTCTCTTCAAATCTTCTATCCTTGACCCATTATCTAATGCTATCATTATAATTGGTTTAATAGGATCGTTTAAACGTGATATATCCTTATAGGCGTACTCAAGTAGCTCCAATTTCTGTTTCGCGCGCAAATTATCTGGATTACGCTCTAGCTCTATTCTATAAGTCAGTATTTTTGCCTCAAGATGGCGTAACGCTTTATGAATATTCATTTTCTCATAGACTATAAACACTCCAGATATATTTCTATCTCTAAACAACTGTAACATCATACCGCTTCGAAGGAGGCTTAAGACACACTCATCATCATATATTTTATAGAGTCTGTAGCACTTATTATCTATTTTAACACAGCATTCGTCTCTATTTCTCCTAAGTAATTTACCAAGTATTTTGCCTAATAAATTATTGTTGATCAATTTATGTTCACCGATATGTTTTAATAATATATAATGATAATATTAAATTTATTAATGATATTAATAATAAATATCTTTCTTTTACTAAAGCAGATGATAAAATCCCTATCATTGATGTTAGGAAGGCTATTTTAATAGTGGTTTTAAATCCTATTCTTATTACGCCCTCCTGGCTCATAGGCACCGCCTTGCCTAGAGTTCAAATATTACCCTTGAATACGAGGCGCCAAGCACCCTCGCAACAGCCACTATGATTAAGCTCATTATGGTAAGGAAAGAGAATATGGCTATTGGAAGCGCAGTCATGTATATTATTGCATATATTAGTATCTCGAAATGAAGAGTGTTCTCAGGTTTTTGTGCATACACTATCTTTCCGGCTATAACGTTGTTCCAATCAATATCGCATTTTCCGTTTTTTTCTAATTTAAGCCCTATAGGGTAACCTGCTCCCCCATATATGCCGTATTCATAAATGTTTACTCTTATACCGCGCCATCTTTTCTCACGGGAGTTTATACTATAGATATTCCCGTTCTCGACTTTTAATTTAATGGTGCACGTGCTGGGTGCGTATATCTTAACATCCACGTAGTTTGAATCAGGGGTACATTTTATTATTGATAATGTCTCAGTATCTTTACTTATGGATACTTGTGTACAATCATTAATAAATAATGCAATGTCGGGGTTAAGGAATACGATATTCCTAACATGAATATCTAACCTGTAAGGAGCTTCCTCTAGTTCATATGTGAGTTTAGCGCTATCCGGTATCTTGACATTATTGTAGCTCGTCTTTAGCCCTAAGTATTCTACATATATATTATACGTGCCGTTAGGTATACTATTTGGCTGGAGAACGTAATAGCCACCATCCAGCCTTATCCGGAATATGTACGTAGTTCCTAAATCTGTATTGTTAAAGAAAACCAAACCACCATGGGGATGTGTATGTGCCTCGCCGTACACAATTCCCCATATGCTATAACTATTGTAAGTGGCTATTCTACTAAGGTCTAATGAGGAGGAGTATCCTTGGATTAGGTTTTGATAGAAGAAGCTCACCCATAGGGGAAGATAAGGAAGCATAGCATTAGC
>JALSNP010000034.1 GCA_026986935.1 Pyrodictiaceae archaeon
ATGTTTTCATCTATGTTTCTCAATACTTTCTCTACAAAACCTTGGCCGAGAATTACGCCAAGCCTAAATATTAGCTTGTTCAATCTTACCTGGTGAATAACCGGGACTAGGTATCGATGATACCTCGCTAAGTCGAAGAACACAGAATCACCATTATTTTCTAACGACTTATACGCATATAGTGCTGAAAGCAGGGCGGGACGTATCCCCTCTCCTCCGAGACTCATAATCAGGCCCGCTGATTCGCCTAGCCTAATACAGTTCCTTTCAGCGATTCTCAGCTCCGGTACTAGCGTTAGTATAGAGTATTTTTCTCTTAGTATATGCTTTTCAACATCCTTCGTATTTAGCACCTTGTTTATCAACCTGATACTACGAGCCCTAGGATTAGTCTCGCCATAAAATCCACCACCAATATTGAGCATGTCCCCCTTACTAAACACCCATGCCAAGCCAGGCCCCTTGCTAAAATCAATTACCTGGATAGATTCCTCGCTAACACCAACAATATTCTCCATATCCGCCTGCCATACAACTATCTTTGCTCCCTCAGAGCTGAAAGGCCCCCTAGCATCAAATACTAGCCCAGCAGACCTACAGGCTATATTCATAAACCCGTAATCAACCGGTTTTACTCCAATAGCGCTCCTAATCCTATCAATCCATTCAGCTTTGTTAATGATATACCATATAGCCTTATTAAAATCGATCCTCCTTACAAGCTCGCCTCTATAGTTATATATACTGAATAGCTTAACCTCTTCAATAACCCTAGGTAAAGGGATACCGTACTCTCCTAGGAGCCTTGTTACCCACGAAGGAATGGCCTCTCCACACGGCTTAGCATAATGCTGAGTAACATCGTAAGCATTTACTTCAATGCCTTTTCGCCTGGCAAGGTAGGAGAAAGTGGCGCCAGCAACCCCCGCCCCGAGAACCGTTACCCCATCACTACTATACATACCAGTCTAGCCCTCATATATTTAGACTATCTTCCACTCTGTATCACTTCAACAGACCGCCAAAAATATAGGTAGTTTCAATCTAGTACCTAAACACTGGCCTTAACCCCACAATGAGAATGCACATCCGGAACCACGCAATGATTATGGGCAAAATGTTTTTGCACTGATTTATCCCCAGCTCGTAAATATTGAATACATGGGGGTGGTCTATATGACGGCAAGACACATATCTAATGAGGAACTCGAGCGCATACTTAGCCAGACCGAGGAAAAGGAGAGGAAGGATCCCAAGAAGAGATGGATTATGAGAATGATTAGAAGCGCTAAACAATACCACAAAATGTGCCCCTACTACGATAAGAGGACAGGGAAGTGCTTCCTAAAGCTTGGTGAAAGATGCGAACGCGACGGTAAATTCGATGGCTGCCCAGTATTCATAGAGTGGCTCTCACAGAAATACGATGAAATAAAGGCAAAGGGACGACCATTACCAATGGATTTCCTAGACCTGACTCTCGCAGTCTAGCTATAGCATAAAAACGAGACACATTTTTGCAAAACTAAAATAATAAACATAAATAAGATAATAGAGAAAATAAACCTAATATTTCTATGGCTTTCCTCTTCTAGAACTATATTCGGTAACGTCAACAAACCCATCATTTTTACAAAACAATTATTCATAAAGAGAAATAGAACATTAATTATATAAGGCGAATACAATATAGCATACTTATAGACCCCGTCAACATCGCCCTCGACATAGATACTCGGCGATAAAAACACACCATCGCTACTCATCTGCATATATGCTCTAAACCCCAGCACGCGTGCAACAAAGTAATGCATCAGCTCATGGAGTAATAGGTACAATAATGGCCATACAATAATAGCGACTGCAAGCACACCGAGTCCCTAGGTCGAAACTACCCACGTAATTCTAGAAAAGAATTGATACAAAACTATTAGAGAACCAAGATGAACCACAATATACTTACGCACAGCTACAAGAGTAGCTAAAAGGGTATCTTGGCAAAAACTTTCACATAACTCCCTACCAGCTACTCACTACACATAAACCAGCACAACCCCTCTGAATGCATAAGTCCCGACTATGTATAGAGCGCGTAGTAACGCCCCTCTTCATCTCCCTCAACAATACCTTCCTCAACCAACTTATTAAGCGCATATCTTATTTTATCCTCGCTAGCAAGCCCGGATAACTTGCTATGTAGTTCTCTCACAGTCATAGGTCTCTCCTGTAGAAGCTCCAGTATAATATCTCTTAATTGATCCTCATTAGGCGCAACAACTACGACCACGTCATCATCCTCGTATAGCTTATCGAGCACTATGCCTTGATCATAAACGAATACTTCTTCTGAACTATTCCGACGCCTTGGATCCGCTGCCAACGGAGCCCGCCTCCATGCCTTTATTTCCAGTCCACACCCTTTTATAGCCCTTACATTTTAAATGAATAAACCTTACTCTTAGAGAGTATTATTGACCCGAACAACTTTGAGCACACTCCTTGGCTCTATTACCTATAATCATAGCTAGTTGGGGGACTACTCGTTGACGCTTAGTGATAAGCTCGAGCTCATCTCTATATGTGAGCATCTACGCTACGGCATAAGTAGTACGCGTAGTTATTATGAGAATTACTTAAAGCAATTACATAGTAGCGGCTCGCCTGTGCTGAAAAGTGTTGTCGATAACCTTGAGTACATAATAATGGTTCTTAGCAGGACTAAAGCATTACTATGTAATGATTCACCGAACATGTTTTCAGCATATAATGAGATAGACCGGCTCTATACAAGAATTATAGGTGAACAACTCGTCCCCGGAGCCATAAGGGCTACTATCTATGAGATATGGTACGAGCTTAAAAAGCTACTATATGGAGAGAACTAGGCAGAACACCATTCCCAGTATATTATTGGGTCAACGGCCTAAAGCCTCATCAGAGGCTATCAGTAGAGGCCTTTTACTATCATCCCCGGGGAGAGAGTTGAGTACTTCTAGGCGGCTTAATTGTTCCTAGCCTCTGCACTATTCTCAGCTGTTTTTACAGCATATTAGGTAAGAGGCTATAGGGGGTTCTTATTACTTGATCTAGACTAGAGGGATGATGTTGAAGCTGTTGGAGGCTTTACGGACTAGTCTTAGGGCTGCACGGGTTCCTGGACAGGTTGCTGCTAAGATAATGCTTATTGCTGAAGAGGCTTTAGCAGCTCACGGTATTAGTAATGATAATGATTTGTTCGAGTTACCGGATTGGAGTCTTTGGATTATCTTGATAAAATCACTACTTACGCCTATTACTAAAAATCTTAGGAGAGAGGGGTTCTGCCACGCCAATGCATATGTTATAAGCGCCTTCATGCTTCTTGACGAGAGAGCAGCTTCCCTGATAAAGGAGTGGCTGAGAGCTAAGTGTGGGAGCGGCGTGGATCCTTGCTGCAAGAACCCACCATGTTGTAACCTCGTCTAGCCATGGTGAAGGGCGCCAGGGAGTAGAATTGGTGGAGAGAGGTAAGGAAGTTG
>JALSNP010000035.1 GCA_026986935.1 Pyrodictiaceae archaeon
TAAAGAAGCAGAAGAAGAGTTCCTAAGCGCTATAAACTATGTGAGAAACCAGCGGAAACCTGCCGCTATAGTTGCTAGAGGAGCATGCATACTTGTGGCCCTAGCCAACGCGCGGAGAAACGGTGTGAAACACCCCGTATATACTGTAGACCTCGACAAATGTACCGGATGTGGCCTCTGCTATAGGGCATTCAACTGCCCTGCAATCTATCCTGGAAAGGATGGGAAAGCGAGAATTAACCCCTTACTGTGTACCGGATGCGGAGAGTGTGCGCAGATATGCCCGTTCGGCGCTTTCAAGATAGTGGGGCCGTATGATGCGGAATGGTTCTCGCTTATGAGGAAAGCCAAGCCGATAGCTTGAGTCCCCCTTAGGGGTGAGGTAAAATGCAGGACAAGATAGACGTGGTCCTCGTAGGAATCGGGGGCCAGGGGATAATTTCGCTGGCAAGAGTAATAGCCGACGCTGTAAACAGTAGTGGGCGAAACGTCATAGTATCAGAAACCCACGGGCTAAGCCAGAGAGGAGGAAGTGTTATCGTGCATGTCCGCCTCGGAGATGTGGAGGCGCCACTAATAGCTGAAGGCGACGGAGATGTTATGATAGCGCTAGAACCTATAGAGGCTGCAAGATACGCCAGTTATTTGAGGCAGGGCTCAACAATTGTAATGAATGACGAGCTAATACCGCCGCCTCTGCCCAACGTAAAAGTGCCCGATCTCGGGGAGATCGTTAACAGCCTAGAGACGGCTGGTCTTAAACCTGTGATAATACCTGCTGTAAAGCTGGCGGAGGAGGCAGGCATCCCGCAGGGTGTTAACATGGTCCTCTTAGGTGCTAGTATAGGTCTGGGCTTGCTTGGAGACTATGTTAGTTTGGATGATGCTGAAGATGCTGTTAGGAGAGTGCTGAGGAGCCCGGAAAGGAACATTATGGCGTTGCGCAAGGGTTTCTTTTACGTGAAAAATACTTAATTTAACCGTTTTTACATGTGTTTATTCTAATATCGACAGCGTATGCGAGATCTCCTTGGACTATGACAGGATTTAAATCTATTTCAGCTATGTCATTATTATTAACAATAATATCTGATATTTTTATTAGCATATCTATAACTGGTTCTCTACTGGCCAGAGTACCCCTATAACCACTCAGCATAGCGCCAATCTTAGTATCATCTATCATACTAGTCGCCTCGCACATGTTGATCGGGGCAACGCGTATCGCAACGTCACGGTATAACTCAACGCTTATACCGCCTCCACCAAAAAGCACTATAGGGCCGAACACTGGATCTTTTCTTGCACCGATGAACACTTCAACACTTCCCGATACCTGCTCCATAAGCAAGACGCCAGTGAAACCATAGTAAGATCCGAGACGCTCCAGCTTGGAGAAGGCTGCTTTAAGCTTGTCTAGAGTATCGATACCAAGGATTACCCCTCCAATATCACTCTTATGTATAACGCCCGGGCTGAGTATCTTAGCGACCACAGGCTTGTTTAACCGCGAGAAGCACGATACAGCTTCATCTAGCGTCTCGGCCTTGCAATAGTTGGGCACGTTAATACCGGCTTTTCTAGCAGTATTGAGAGCCTCATATTCATCCATTTTTATCGTGTCTTCGCACACCTTCCACTCATCTACCGGTTCCCACTCCTTCTTGCAGACGGGCTTGCCGGCAAGATATAGCGCTCGGGCTCCCGATACTCCCCTACTCGGTAGGGGGTAGCCTGGTAGGCCGAGGCTGTTTAGCTTGAGCCTGGCATAGTCCCCATCAGCACTACCACCTATTATACTAATTATATTTTTATTATATTTTTTATAATAATTATATATAATTTTATATATTTCTTTTGAGAGAGTAGGCGGTTGCATCAGCGCTATAACAAAAAACATATCAGCAATATCGCCCTTCTCGCCTAGAACATCGAGAACCCTAGCATAGTCATCATCAGACGCATCCCCGGTCAAATCAATCGGATTACCAAGAGCAACACGAGGAGGAAACATTTCTCTAAGCACCCTTTTCACGTCCTCAGGGATACTTGGAAGCTCGAGGCCAGCCTGGGATAACAGGTCGGACGATAACACTCCAGGCCCACCAGCGTTGGTTATTACAATAACACGGTTACCCCTCGCAGGCCCCAGCTTGGCGAGAGCATTGGCGGCATCGACAAACTCGTACACGTTATAAACCTCCACAGCACCTGCCTGCCGGATAGCACTTGAAAACACCTGGTAGTCTCCTGCAAGTGCTGCGGTATGACTTTTAGCTGCTCTAGCTCCGGTTGAGGTTCTCCCCCCTTTAAGTATCACTGTGTGTATTCCATGTTTCTCCCGTGCCTCTAGAAGTTCTTTCATGAATAGCTGCCCTTTACCAGGTTTAACATCTTCAAGATACATCATTATAGTTTTAATATTTTTATCTTTAGAAAAATATGCTAGAACATCGATTTCGTCAACATCAGCCTTATTCCCGAAATTAATAGCTCTAGTAACACCGACATTCTCAGTAGCTATAAAATCCATGAACGTGCTGAGAAAAGCGCCACTCTGACTAACAACAGCGATAGGCCCCTTAGGAGGCCTTCTCATCCGATCTCTCGGCAGGAAAAAAGTGTCCACGCCAGACTCGGCATCATACACGCCGATACAATTAGGCCCTACAAGCCGCATACCATACTCTCTAACTATTGATACGAGCTCTCTCTCAAGCTTAGCACCCTCAGGTCCTGCCTCGGCAAACCCGCCTGCAACGACGATTACCGCACGTACACCCTTACGCCCGGCCTCCTCGACAGCCTTTACAGCCCTCTCGGCTCTTATAGTAACCACTGCGAGATCGGGTGTCTCGGGCACGTCGAGTATTGAAGGGTAAGTTTTTAGACCCATAATCTCATCATATTTGGGGTTCACGGGATACACTCTACCCTTATAACTATATAAAAGATTCTCAATAATAACATTCCCTATACTCCTAGGTTTAGGGCTAGCACCTATGACAGCAACACTCCGTGGCTTGAATATTGCATCAAGTCCTTCTCCCGGCCTCAAGGGTCACAACCTCCAATTCACATATGAGGATCGTCCTCCGGGAAATAGAAGTATATGGTCCACAAGAATAATTATTCCTAGGCGAGGTAAGGAACTAGGAAACCGTACTACCATCCTAACTGTTATTGGCTCGAAGGCGGACATACGTGGAGGTGGGTAGAGGACAGTGAGCACTGAAAGGTATGTCTCGACTAGGGATGCTCTTAGGATGTCTGAGGGCTCAGAGGTACGGCTACGAGGTTGGGTCTATAGGTGGCGTGATTTAGGAAAACGCGTCTTCATCGTTCTACGAGACTCCGCAGGAATAATACAGGTTGTAGCTAAGCGAGGCTTCACGCCTGAAAACTATATCAGTGTTGCACGAGAGGCGGACGTGGAATCCAGCATTGTAGTTGAAGGTGTAATACATAGAGACCCGCGAGCCCCAGGCGGCGCAGAAGTCTGGGCTAGGAGGCTCGAAATAGTGGGCCCGTCAAGAGACTTTCCCATAAAGGGGGGCGAGAGTATCGAATATCTTCTAGATAAGAGGCATCTATGGATAAGAAGTAGAAGGCTTACAACACTCATGAAGCTCAGGCATAAACTATTCCAGTCCTACAGGGAATACTTTAACGGAAAAGGATACTATGAGGTAAGCCCTCCAATGCTAACCCAAGCCGCCGTCGAAGGCGGGGCAACACTTTTCAAAGTAGACTTCTTCGGAAAGCCAGCCTATCTAACACAAAGCGCGCAGTTCTATCTTGAAGCGCTAATTTTCAGTTTAGAGAAAGTGTGGACTCTCGCTCCAAGCTTTAGAGCAGAAAGGAGTAGGACGAGAAGACACTTGTATGAGTATTGGCATCTCGAAGTAGAGGCTGCATGGAGTAGAATGCGGGACATGATGAATCTAGCCGAGGAGCTTATATCCCACACTGTAAATTCCCTCCTAAACAATGCTTTAGAGGAGCTCGCACTTATAGGTAGGAGAACAGAAGAGCTAGAACCAGCCAGAAAACCGGGCTATCCCATAATAGAGTATGAGGAGGCAATAAGGATCCTGCAAAGGAAAGGCGTAAACATAAGATATGGAGACGATCTAGGAGCAGACGAGGAGCGTATCCTAACACAGGAATACGAGACACCATTCTTCATAATCTATTACCCGGCAGAGCTAAAATCATTCTACATGAAACCGAGACCAGAAAGGCCGGACCAGGTACTAGCCTTCGATATGCTTGCCCCTAACGTCGGCGAGATCATCGGGGGAAGCGAGAGAGAGGATAACTACGAGGCCCTTAAAAAGAGAATTATAGAGAGAGGCTACAATGTAGAGGAATATGAGTGGTACCTCGACCTCAGGAAATATGGAAGCGTGCCCCACAGCGGGTTCGGTCTTGGTGTTGAGAGGCAGCTAATGTGGCTTGCAGGCTTAGACCATATCAGGGACGCTATTCCATTCCCCAGGTTTAGAGATAGGATTTACCCGTGATCTGCTCGGGGATGAGGAGGAACCCGGATTGGAGGTCCTCCCCTATAGGGGAGGACCTGTGACAGTGGTTGGCGTCACCGACCATAATATATCGGTCTCAACAACGTATCGAGTACAGATATATTTATTAGGCTTCCCATCCACACTCGAATAGACGGGTAGAGCTGGAATTGCAGGCAGACCCAGCGAGACCCGATTGTGCAATAGAAACTATAAACCTAGTTAAAATTTACAAGGGAGGAGTAAAGGCCCTACAGGGGGTCTCATTCTGCGCTAAAAAAGGAGAGATCTACGGCCTACTAGGCCCTAACGGTGCGGGAAAGACGACCACAGTAAAAATCCTATCCACACTCATAAAGCCTACAAGCGGGGTTGCAAGAATTCTTGGCCATGACGTGGTCCAGGAGAGCGGTACTGTTAGAAGACTAATAGGCGTCGTCCCCCAGGATCTCACAAGCGATGACGAGATGACAGGTTTCGAAAACGTCTACATCCATGCGAGACTGTACGGGCTCAGCAGGAGAGAGGCAGAGGAGAAGGCCTGGGAGGTTCTCGAGTTCATGGGACTAACAGAGGCCGCCAAACGCAAGACAATAACCTATAGTGGGGGGATGAGGAAGCGTCTGGAGATCGCGATGAGCCTAGTACACGATCCTCAAGTGTTGTTCTTAGACGAGCCGACTCTAGGTCTCGACGTGCAGAGCAGAAGACACCTCTGGGACCTTATCTTGTCACTTAAAAAACAGGGAAAGACTATTCTCCTAACAACACACTATATGGAGGAGGCCGACTATCTAAGCGATAGAGTAGGAATAATAGACATGGGCCGTATTGTAGCTGAGGGAACACCGGAGGAATTGAAAAGGAGGCTGGGCGGCGATAGGATACATATTAGGCCGGTCGACCCGGCCCAGGCACCGGTTATTGGCAAGACATTAGAGAGCGCTGGGTTTACTGTTGTATTAGAAAACGGCGAAGTAATAGTTAAGGTTCCGAAAGCCGAGGAAGCATTGCTCTCAATCGCCCGTGTTATCGAGAAGTTCAATATCGCTGATATCCGCATTTCGAAGCCTAACCTCGAGGAGGTTTTCCTCGAGCTCACCGGTAGAAGGTTGAGAGACGAGGAATCGCTCGACCCGTTCAAGTATAGAATAATGTCGAGGAGGGTGAGGAAGTGATGAGCGCGACCCTCGTTATTCTCATAAGGGAGATCAAAAAGTGGATAAATCGTAGGGCAGTGCTTGTTATGAGCCTTGTAACACCCATAATATGGATAGCGTTTTTCGGTAAAAGCTTCAATCTCCAAAGCCTTATAGCATCGCCAAGCAGCGCTCCCTTGGTAGGCGTTAACCCGCAGCTTGTCCAAGCCCTGAGGGAAGCTATGGAGGCCCGCCTGAAAGAGCTTTTCGGGACTACGGACTATTTCACATTCATGTCTACAGGGATGCTAGTGGCGTTCTCACTGTTCCAGGGCATGTTTGCCGGTGTGAGCATAATATTCGATAAGAGGCTAGGATATATGGACAGGCTTCTAACATCACCCGTCCCAAGGATTAGCATATGGCTCGGCAAAGTCCTAGCCGTTCCGGTTAGAGTCACAGTCTTATCGATTATATTGTTTGTAACGGCGCTAGCACTAGGTTTACAGTTGAAACCTGGTATAAGCGTTCTAGACTTGTTTTATTCATGGATAATAATTATTGTAATAAGCATAGGCATGGCAAGCCTTTACGCGATGATAAGCTTCTACGCTTCGAACCAGGAAGTAGTATTCTCCCTTAGCAACCTCCTAAATCTACCCCTCATGTTCACTAGTAGCGTCATGTTTCCTGTAAAGCAGATGCCACACTGGCTCCAGGAAATAGCTAAGATAAACCCGGTAACGTATGCCGCCGATCTTGTTAGACACTATCTTATAGGTTATAGTATAGCAAACTATTGGGAGGAGGTGGGATACCTAGTAGTACTGAGCAGTATTATAACAGTGTTGAGCGCGTGGCTCAGTGTGAGATGGATGGAAAAAAGATAAAAAATAATATATTTATATTAAACTTTCTCAATAGCTATCGCTGAAGCACCGCCAAGCCCAT
This sequence comes from Pyrodictiaceae archaeon, assembly GCA_026986935.1. Classification (GTDB taxonomy): domain Archaea; phylum Thermoproteota; class Thermoprotei_A; order Sulfolobales; family Pyrodictiaceae; genus Pyrofollis. The sequence goes on from JALSNP010000035.1 coordinate 6,617, forward strand.
GACATATGGCAGCAATACCACGTTTGCCCCCATGTATTTCTAGAACGTTTACCAGTTCGAGTATTATCCTGGCCCCGCTCATACCTAGAGGGTGCCCAACAGCAATCGCCCCGCCATGAACATTCATCTTATCATAGGGCACTCCCACATACTTGTTCAGAAGGAAACTGTTAACCGCGAAAGCCTCATTATTCTCCCAGTAGTCAACATCTTCGGGCTTCCAGCCCAACTCGTCCAACAGTGCTTTAACAGCCAGGACAGGAGCGTATGGGAACCTTCTCGGGTTTACACCCGCATAGCTCCAGCCGAGAATGCGCGCTCTGGGTTTGAGCCCTAGTTCTCCAACTACCTCTTCCCCGCCTATAAGCATGGAAGCTGCTCCGTCGCTTAGCTGACTGCTGGTTCCCGCAGTGTGGAGGCCATCGGGGGAGAAGGCAGGCTTCAGACTCTTCATTTTCTCAAGACTAGTATCTATCCTTATCCCTTCATCCCTGTCGAGGAGAACCTTACCGTTCCGGGCAACGGGCACAGTTATGCGCTGCTCATAGCCTTTCTCCCATGCGGCAGCCGCGCGCCGATGGCTCTCATAGCCGATCCAATCCAGAATATCCCTCGTGGCCCCATGCTCTTTCGCGGTTTCATCAGCCTCTTCCCCCATAACCATATCGTTAAGCGGATCGTAAAGGCCGTCGTTGACCATTAGGTCCCTGACAGGAAGATACCCTTTATAGACAAGCTTTACTCCCCATCTTGTCGCGCTAGTAATAGCGTATGGCGCGTTGCTCATCGACTCCATACCGCCTGCTAAAACCAGGTTATAAGCGCCAGATTCTATATAAGTCGACCCTGTGATTACAGCGGCCATCCCGCTAGAACAGACCATTTCTACAGTCATCGCATCAACATACTCTGGTATGCCCGCTCGTAGTGCTACCTGTCTTGCCGTGTCCATTCCCGTACCGCCGCGAATCACGTGCCCGTATACGACGAAATCTATGTCGGCCGGATCGACGCCTACAGCGTTGATAGTGTGTTTTGCGGTAACCAGTGCTAGATCGACTGCTGGAACGTTTCTCAGACTCTTGCCGAACTTACCTATTGGTGTTCTATAGCCCGTGATAATATAAATATTTTTAGATAAAACGTGAGCTTTTATTTTCCCTCCCAGGTTAGCTGAGCCTTCTTTCATTTTCCCCGCCCTTTATATGAGAGCATGTTTAAAACCATGGTCGTATTGCATAGGAAGGGTTAGCTCGTATTTTAATCCTAGCTAGAAGGTATAATCTATATGGGGAAAAAGAATTATATGTTAAAAGAGCGTTAAGGCTGCACTGTTACGTAATAGTATAGGAAGCTCATGAACGGTATAGAGACTATTATGCCGTGCTCTCCTAGAGCGTCGAAGCCCCACACAACGCTTGGGCTGTCCGTTGAGGCGACCGGTATTATTACAAGATAGGTTCCTGGCGTGGCCTCGGAAGCATCGATTCCGAGCTGGATAGTCTTGACAGTAGTGTTGGATAGTACGGGTGTTAGTGGCATAACGTTGAGCCCGGAGGCTCCGGGCGTGAGAGGTATTACTATGGGCTCTCCAAGCTTTGCGTTATAGAGTGCGGGTGCTGATAGGAGTGTTGTTCTCACACTAACCGTGCCTGCCTTAACCGTCTGGTAGTTGAGGTACTCTGTTAGTGGCGTGATCACAATTACTGGCCTGTCGACTCCGGTCCCGCTGAATACCTGGTGTAGGACTAGCCAGTAGGTTGTGGCTTCCGGATCGATTAGTGGGCTGGCTACTGGTGCTAGGATCATTGCGTGTGTGGCGCTTGGATAGTCGAAGTAGGTGTATACTCCAGATAGTCCTAGCAGGCTGGCGATCCCGCTTATCTTCGCGGCAACGGTTCCGGCGTCAATCCACGCGGTGTAGTTCATGTCTGCTACTCCCCAGAAGTTGTAGCCTGGACCTATTAGTGCTAGGTCGAAGTCTGTCGAGGTGTCTGCCCAGTATACGTCTACCTTGAGTCCTACTATCCTGCTATTACTATTGTCTAGGACTACCGGGAACGTCCTCCAGTCGCCAACCTCGGGTCTCCAGTACTGGTCGAGGGCTCCCTTGTAGACGTAGTTGTCGTAGAACGTGTTCTGGCCGAACTTGAAGAGGACCTTCGGCATTCCAGGCTCAACAACTATCGGCACTGCGACCGTTACGGGCACGTAGGTGGTGTAGTTGCCCTGGCTTACTTTTATGAAGCCCTCATATACTCCTGGCGCGGCATTGGTCGGCACGCTCACTGTTACGGGGACCTGGCTGTTAGCCTGCGCGGTGCTGGTGACGTTTATCCATGTCCATGGCGCCTCAACGTAGTTGTTTATGTCTACCTTTATCGGGATGAAAACGCTGAGCCCTGTGCCGTAGTAGGCATTCACGAAGAACCGGAGGTCTATCACGGGCATGCTTGTAGCATTGGTCGCGTTAATACCGTAGTATTCTTCTAGGTATTGTAGTGCTACCTGCTTGGCGAGTTCGAAAGCCTTGAGCGGCTCTCCTATCTGGACGTGCTCGGAGTTCCCGCCTCTTATGTCATACTGTATTCTCGAGGTCTCCTGTGGTATTGGTATGCCCGCGTTCATGTAGTCTATCCAATAGCTCACCTCGCTTCCCATAATGAAGTAGGGGGTGTAATCTCCCTGTCTACCATAGGGGTCGAAGTACTTGTAGGGGAAGTTCACATCTATCTGTGTTAGTGTGGCGTTGAACAGTTCCTCCTTGACGGGTATTAGGAGCCTGCTTCCCGGTGGTAGCAGGTTCGCGTTCACGAACACATAGTCACCGGCTATTACAACATACTTGTTAGGTACTTTGAGGAAGCCCTCTCCAGGCACGTATAGGACTGCCTTTCCAAGTATAGCGGCACTGGATAACGGTATAGTGTTCTTCTTTACTAGATGTACTGCCTCAAGGGTCACATTAGTTTCGGAAGAAGGTCCTATTTCGGGCAGGTATAGGGTTTGCGTCTCCGAGGATCCGGCCTTCACGACCCCGAAATACATTGCGGTATCGCCATAGTTGTACCAGAGCTGCATAACCTCGTCCTTTGGTAGGCCCAGCATTGTAGCCATTGTCTCAACGAAATACTGTGCCACATGGTAGGGTGCCCTGCTTACAGGTACCACGCCGCCCTCTGTTATCATGTCGATAGCCCGTTTCAGGTTGATCATACCGCTGCCCTGGCTGAACGCGTCGTAGCCGAGGCTTGTAGCGCTAGCTTTGAGTATAGCTTTAACTACAAACGGGTTGGCATTGTAGCCGTTAGCCCGTAGAGCCTGGATAATTATGGCGACCGCGCCAGCAGTCATAGGTGTTGCCTCGCTAGTACCGCTGAAGAGGTCGAACGCGTAGACGCCATTGCCTAAACCGTCAATGGTTCTGCCGACACTCCATGCGAAGCTACCGATGGCTATGACGTCAGGCTTCGGGTATGCGAACTGCGTCGGCCCCCTGTCGCTCCAGCTGACCACCTGGCCGTAGGCTCCAGGCAGGTAGCCGTAGAGCGGCCGGTAGAAGAACTCGGTGCCTGCCCCAACTGTTATGACTGCCGTGGCTGCGCCGGGTATTGTCACACTGCCGAAACCGGGCCCGCCGTTACCGGCGGCATGGACTATTACTGTCCCGCTTGTTAGTGTTATGTAGTCCTCCCATATGCTTGTGGGATCGGCGTCGGTCGCGTAACCGTTTATGAAGAGGTAGCTGCTTCCCCAGCTGTTGCTTATAACGTCCGCCTGGGTCCACCCGGTGTATACCCATGTGAAGTTTGAGGGATCCTCCAGGTAGAACCCGCTAAGGTAGAGCTCCGCTGTTATAACGTTGCCGATCCAGAGCGCGCTTGCACCGCCAAGCTTGGCTCCGGGAGCCATGCCTGGGAGCGTGTAGTTGCCCTCTCCGTATCCTAGAGGTCTGGGAACCTTTCCTAGGCCTGCGGCTACGTGAGCGCAGAATGTTCCATGGCTTTCCCAGTCATACAGTAGGTCGAAGAAGATTCCAGTGCTCTTACTGAATCCTGGTAGTATGTAGCCTACGCTCTCCCAGTCGTTGAGCCAGTCGAAACTGTATGTTTTACCCGTGAATATCCCCGCGGCATCGTTGAAGGCGCCCGCGACCGCTCCAAGGCTGAAATCGTTTACCCCGTCGCCTGTGAAGTCCCTGGCTACCACGGGGTTCGTGTAGTTGAATGGTTTCTCGTCGGCGAAGCTCATGTCGAAGAGGGTCTCGTTCGGGGGCTCGGAGGAGTATCCTAGCTGGTAGAGTCCGAGCATGAGGAGGTAATATGTCGTTGATAGGTCTGCGTATGCGGCGTCAAACACGCCGTCCCCGTTATAGTCGACGAAAATCACAGGCACGGTGTACTCTATTAGCAGGTTTCCGACGAATAGTGCTTGGAAGGCGAGACCGAAGTTCACAGTACTGTTCTCCGTGATGTTTGCTGGAACCTTGAAGGTAGCGTTCACGACTGGATATTCAAAGTAGCTCATGTTGTACGTGCTCATATCTAGTATGGCGACGAAGCTAGTGTTGGTCATGTAGAACTCCTGGAGGAGCCCCGCGTAGAAGAGTACCCCGGTCATGTTCCCTACGGTTATCGGCTCCACCATTATCGTATTATTACCAACATATACGGCGGGGTTGACGGTTACTACTAGGCCCTGCTCGTCAGCGTCGAAGAGCAAGGGATGGCCGAAAGCGTCTCTAGCAACCTTCTGGGGGCCTAGATCGCTCTCTCCCATGTCAATACCTGTGTCAACAACAGCTATCTTCACACCGGTACCATTGTAACCCATGCTCCACGCGTATCTGGCCCCGGTGATATTCACGGCACCGTACATGTCGGGTTCGAAGCCGACACCGCCCCCAACATGCTTGCTATTCTCTATGCGGTCGTCACTGCCCGGTAATGGTAGAACTTTATCGCTAACAATTTTCATTACGCCAGGCAGTTTCGCTAGCTCTTCAACCTGGCCCTTGTCGGCCCACGCGAACACTATACCGCTCTTACCGTTTCTGAGATGCACACCTCCCGTCACAACAGCTATTTTCTTAATCTCGCTTAGCGTCTTACTGCTCCCGTCATAGAATACCATAATTCTAGCCTTGCCCGAAAGCGGGTTAGGTAACGGTGTTGCTGACCGGTCCGCGAGCATTTCCATGAGGCTGTAAGTGTTACTACCAACCATCCTCTCCAAGGGCCTAACACTATATGTTCTATCATTCAGCAGGGCAGGGTCAACCTTAGCCTTCCAAGATTTACCAGCAGCGAACGGGTTCGAAACGCTAGTGCTGCTAGGAGGGCTTGGCAGCTGCCTACCGGGCACCGTTGCAAACGTGAATGCCTGAGCGCCAACACCGGCGATCATAACAGCTATCAACAGTAGCGCGGCTATCGACGCTACCAGTCTACCCACTCTACACTCACCCGACAACACACTATATAATAGACAATAAGCCCACCGCCATAATAAAAACCCCTACTATCAAACAGACACAATAAAAACAAAAACCGGCCAAACAACCCTACTACGAAACGATAGGCAAGGGCCCGTGGCCTAGCCAGGATTAGGGCGCCGGCCTTCGGAGCCGGAGGTCCCGGGTTCAAATCCCGGCGGGCCCGCCACCTATACACCCCCATATAAAGCCTCTCCTCCCGAAGAGTAGAGTTGCAGCTCTAAATTCAGGCATGAATCTAGGTTTTTTCTTCGCAGAGGATAATCTTAGTTGATAATCTCCCTATATCAAGAGTCAAGGGATTACTTTAAGCCATGGAATCCTCTTGAAGTCTTCATCGAAAGTAGCTATGGTGCTTATGCCGTAGTGTTTGCATGTTGCTGCTATTAGGGAGTCGTTGGGTAGTAGTCCATGGTCCCTGATTATTTCGGATGCTAATTGCTTTATCTCTTCATTTATTTCTAGTTCATCGAAGTATTGTTGTAGAAATTGAATGTGGTCCCTTATTTTGTCGAATATATTCTTGACTATTTCTGGATTTTTCTTTAATTCGTAGGCCTTTTCCCAGTTAGAAGCTTGACCACAACAAAGATGACTTCTGAGAATACAATACTATTGATATAGCCCTGCTCATCCCCGTAAAATATTGGTTCTAGGAGACTCTTAGCCATCGTGTCACCTGCGAAATATCTAATAATTACGTTACTATCAATAAACACCAAGCTCATCTTCAGCTTCCCTCAGGACATGCTTGAGAGTCTCACTATCAACTCTTATGGAGCCAAACACTTTCTCCGCTAGTCGTGTTCTAATAAACTTCACGAGCAATACCTCGCCCTCAGGGAGGTCTAGCTTCTCTAGAGGCTTAAGAACACCCTTCTCATATCTCACCTTAACAATCTTGGACAAGCCCTTACACCCATGTCAAATATCGCCTCACGCCCCAATTAGCCTTTTCCTCTAGTAGGATGTTTCCAGATTATCCGCTCCGATATCCATGGTGATAAGCATTTGCGAAGGATGTTTCCAGTTTATGGTTTCCGCTGGAAACATGGTTTATAAGTCCCGGGCCTTCGGAGCCGCAGGGGTCCCGGGTCCCCATATCCCGGCAGGCCCGCCATGTAAATACCCCTTATATAGGCTATACCTTTTCTGACGAGAAAATTGCAAGATGAATTCAGACAAGGAACCGGGTTAGTCCTGTATTTCAAAAGGATAATATTGGTTCGATAATCT
>JALSNP010000036.1 GCA_026986935.1 Pyrodictiaceae archaeon
AACACCTTTTCGTTAATCTTACCAAACTATGATCCATTAGGTTTCATACAGCAACAGCACTGCGGGAGGATCCGTGCAAGGAATCCCTTATACCCTGGAGCGGCTCTGGGAAAGTTAGGCATAGAGCTATGTATTAATCACTATGTAAAGATCATTGGACCCTTTAAGAGAAAGATAGTACCAATTATCGATATAGGTAATGAGCCCTTGATCTCTCTATATAGCGGGTTAGGGGATTTTCTTCTTCTCCACGCTAATTCAAACCATCTACATCCTATCGTTCTAAAAGCACTTACATTAGCAATAGCGTATATGTGTGGCGAAGGAGACTAGATACCATGAACACTCTAGGGAGCATCTGTAGTTCTGTGGAGTGGAGGTCTCTAAGGAACCATCTCTTAGATACACTTAGAAGAGCCACTATTAAGGGACTTGTGGACCCAGATATTCTCGATGAGCTAAATATTTTAAACAATATTAGTTGTATAGTGACATCTAGTTCGTGTAGTGGGCGAATAGCGCTCTTTGCAGCCACGTCTCCAGGAGATAAAAGAGGGGGCGGCATTGTAGCAAAATGGCATAGACCTATAACCTCTAAGGAACTACTGCAAGCACTAGGCCAAGAGATGCTAAGAAAATACGAGTTTGTATGGGTATCAGCACAGCCTATAATAATCGCGCTCCATACATGTGACCTAGAGATAGCCAACGAGTTAATTAAAATATCGGATAGAGTTGGGTTCAAGTACTCCGGGATGAAGATCACAAATAAGTCATATTACGTAATGATTATTGGCACAGAGAGAGTAGATATACCATTACGCGTAGGAGGCAACGTATTCATTGACCCAAGCGATGCTGAGAGAATCGAGTCATTAGTGAAAATACTAAATACGTACCTTTCATTAGCAAAAAGGAAACTGGATAGATTAAAAAGAGCCCTAGCAACATCGTATACTATGCTTGAGAAAAGATGTGAAGAAGCTACCCTATACTGATGACCTTAAATGATGATTACCGACCTCTCGGATCTATAATAAGCCGAGGAGGAACGCTAGCCCACCTAATAGAAAACCTATTTTCAACGCGCTTCTAGCTCTTTTAGAAAATTCTATTAACTCTATATATCTTTTTGAATTAATAAGCACTGCTATGGAATAGATTATTGTGGCATCAACGCCCAGGGCTAATACGAGGTAGAGGTTATTGTAAATTCCACTGAGCCAGGGAATAGGACTTATACCGACTACTAGTAGTAACAGAATAGATGCAAAAACAGCGGCTTTACGCGGCCCTATGGTTACCGCCAAAGTGTATATCCCAGCACGTGAGTCGCCTTCAACATCTTCTATCCCCTTTATTATTTCTCTTCCAAGCACTAAAAGAAACGCATAAAATACAGGAATAAATACTATGAATGGAACATACTTATTATATTGTACTGATGCAAAGAATCCTCCAAAAAGTATTGTTGCAGCAGATTCTACAGACACGGCTACATTGCCTATGAATCCTGTCTTTTTTATCCAGCGAGAGTATTCGTGAACAAGCCATGCACTAATGATAGTGAAGATAAGAACATAGAGTGAGTAGAATAGACTGAGTAATAGCCCGCTTACGAACAATATGTAAGCAAGCACTCGTGCTTCACCGCGGCCAACTACCCCTCTTATAATGGGTCTCCATGGCTTTGAAACGGCATCTGTCTCTACATCATAGTAATCATTAATGACATAGCCTCCAGCTGCGATAAATACCACTACTAGTGATGCAATAATGCATTCAATGTAGTTAGGCTTAATATGAAGAGCCTTAATAGCTGCCCCGTACCCTACCATCGTCGTTAGGAACGAAACTAAGAGATTATGAGGCCTCATTAGCTCTAGATAACCTTTTACCTTAGCAAGTAAGGCCATGAACTCAAGCACACCCAGTATGCTGAAGAGGCCTCACTTCATAGTTTTATATTTCTCTTAGATAGGGCGAGTGTCCTATTTTTATTGATTAGTTTCGCTTAACCCCTCCCTAGAGCTGAAAGCACGCGAGAGGCCTAAGGGGGCTACATGAGTAGGAAAACACTAGCCCTACAAGCTGCACGAATAATAACGCAAAGAAGGATACTATACCTTGAATGGATTAGTGAAGACAGACTAGTTGCGGCAATTAGGGGAAATCATTCGGTTTATTTTGTTACTCTCGATATAAAGACGGGAAAAGCAAGATGCACTTGCCCAGGATATTACTTTAGAGGCTATTGTAAACATATTTTAGCAGTGAAAACATATGTTTCCAGGACCCTACGCCTAAATTATGGTCAGGCGAAACCTCCCTCATCACTCTAGTCAGGTTGAGTCGTGTACATCATACCCAAGCACTCTTATCAATAATACCTATATTTAAGGACATGAGCTGTAACCATATCATGGTAGTAATAGGGATGCTTGCCACTGATCATCCTAAGATCACTATCTATTTTTACAACTTTACATCTAGCTTCCCCGTGCCAGGTTTTATCCTACGCGAGTTACTAGAACAAAAATTAAACAAAAATATAATTAATTTTGACCTAAACATATCATATATATTAGAAACGCGTAATAATATAGATATAAAATTGAGAATAGGTAGATCAGTCATAAAATCTATTAGTCTTGATATAAATAATATTAGTAATAAGATTGACGAAAAAGCTCTATATATTATAGACAAAACATCCGGTAAAATATATAAGGCAGAAACGTTTTCTAGTCAAGGCTACTTAAAAATATTTATTTCAAACAAAATGAGATCATCAACCCTAAATATAAATGGAATACACATGCACCAAATATCGAGATTTTCTCCATATAAAGACTCGGAGAAGAAAGTCCAATATGCTAAGATAAAGCCTGGAGAAAGAGTTCTGGATATTTGCACAGGATTAGGATACACAGCTATCGCAGCATTACTGAAAGGAGCAGGCCAAGTAGTAACAATAGAGATTAATAGATATATACTTGACTTGGCCGGAGCCAACCCTTGGAGCTATTACCTGGGTTCAAAAAGGATACACATAATTAATGATGATGCCTTGAGAGTGTTACCACTTTTTCGAGACGGGGTATTCGATAAAGCTATTCATGACCCGCCAAGATTTAGTATAGCAGGAGAGCTGTATAGTCTTGACTTCTATAGGGAGATATATCGTGTTCTAAGGCCTGGCGGTATATTATTCCATTACACGGGTCAACCAATGAGGAGTAGGGGAAGAGGGCTAGGTCCTATAGTTAGGGGTATTAGGAGTAGGCTTGAAAAAGCAGGATTTATCGTGCTACGTTACGTTGATGATGTATATGGCTTTATAGCCGTAAAACCGCGCTAATAAGGATTGAAGAGCACTACATTTCTAAGGGCTAAAGACAAGTGAGTAAATTATTCGGTG
>JALSNP010000037.1 GCA_026986935.1 Pyrodictiaceae archaeon
TAAGAAGTGGAAAGCACCAGCAACAGTGCTACTAAGCCTCTATATACCCCCGGGGCGGCCGATAAGCGATGTAGTTAGCTTGCTACGCACAGAGTACTCGATAACGGATAACATAAAGCTAAAGCGCACCCGAGACGCTGTCCAGCGAGCGCTCGCAGCCGCTATGGATAGGCTCACTAAGGTACAGAAGGTGCCAGAGAACGGGCTTGTGCTCTTCTGCGGACAGGACATGGACACTAACGACTTCATATGCTTAATGTTCTCGCCTCCTGAGCCGGTACCAGTATTCTTCTATAGGACCGATAAGTGGTTCCATACAGAGTTCCTAGAGGAGATGGTTGAGAGCGAGGAAACGTATGGACTAGTGATAGTGGAGAGAGATGAGGCAACAATAGGCCTTCTAAAGGGCAGCCGCATACAAGTCCTCGAGGAGCTCGAAGGATACGTTCCGGGTAAGCACCACAGAGGAGGGCAGAGCCAGAGACGCTTCGATAGACAGATAGAGCAATTCGTAAAAGGCTTCTACAAGGAAGTAGCAGAGGCCATGAACAAGCACTTCCTACCCCTAATAGAGAAGGGTAAGCTCAAAGCCATAATACTTGGGGGACCGGCTTACGCGAAGCAGGACTTCATGAAGGAGGCTAAGGATTTCCTCGACTACAGGGTTCGCCAAAAGATAGCCCCCCAGACGGTAGACGTGGCTTACCAAGGAGAGGCCGGGCTCCGTGAGCTGGTTATAAAAGCAGCAGACATAATCGAGAAGAACAAGTACGCCGAGCTACACAACGCTATAGAGGAGTTCAAGATACACCTAGCGAAAGACGATGGACTGGCAATATACGGTGACAGGGATGTCAAGACAGCACTACAAATGGGTGCCCTCAAATACCTAATAGTTGACGAGGAACGAGAAGACGCCGACACACTGGCCGAGGAGGCCAAGAAATACGGGACCAAGGTCTATATCCTCAGCGGTGACTTCCCTGAAGCAGAGTGGATAAGAAGAACCTTCAAGGGCCTAGTAGGGGTTCTCCGGTTCAAACTATACTAGGGCAAGCCCCGGTGCTAGAGAGCAGCTAGGCCCCAAAGACCTTATAAGAGGATAGGTATCGACACAGTTCTTATGAAATAGGCTGGACGCTAAGGGACTACTAACGTGCCGCGGAGAATATCCCCGGAGCTTTGTGCACGCTGCAAAGGCTATAAGAGGTTATGCGGGCTACCGTACTGCCCAATACTCGCTCGTTTCCGCGCACAGGTGCAGGCTGTTTCCCGAGTAGGCTCTCTCAGCGACGTGGCTGGCGCGACCCCGCCCAGCATAATAGTCGGTGAGGCGGGTTATCCAAGAGTACCAGTTATTTACCAAATACCCCCCGGTGTACGCGGCGAGGAGGCCAAGATCTACGATGATCCCTTGTCCTGGCATTCCACAAGGCTTCCACTAGGAGAGATAGTTAGGCTCCGATCACAGCTACTTGGGGCTATAACACGCGTGGATGCGACACTGCCATGGAGACTCTATGAAAAGGAGCTATCCCTCGCAGCTATCTCTCTAAAACCTGTAGATAGTGAAGCTATTCTAGAAAAACCGCCTATTCCATCACTTAGGTTTGATGGATTACTTGCGCCACAAGGCCCGTCAGCGCCGGCCAGGGATGTAAAAGTTACAGAGAATCCACGAATACACCCACGCCTTGAGAAAATTATCTGGGACGATGCGCCATCGGCTCAAGCAGTAATTGAGCTCTATAAGAACGGGATAGACATATATAGTATTATGAGGGCTTTCTCCCTGGGATTACTAGGCAGGCTCCGCAATAGACGACTTGTGCCAACAAGGTGGGCTATAACGGCCGTTGACCAGATAATCTCAACCAATCTCCTAAAGAGAGTCAGGACATTCGATACAATAGACCATATAGAAGTATACCATGCATCATACCTGGGCAACTATTTCACCATAATACTCCTCCCCGGCGGCTTCGAGGCAGAGCTTTTCGAAGTCTGGCACCCATTCACCCCATGGACCGAGAAATCAAGTAAGCCAATAGTTTACCGTATACGCGAGTACCCTAGCCTGAAAATGGAGCCACTGGATGGAGGCTATATAGCTATTAGGATAGCACTCGCCGAGCACCTGTATACGAGAAAAAGACAAGCAAAAGCGATCATTATACGGGAGATCACGAGGGAATATTTTGCCCCAGTGGGTAACTGGCACATACGCGAAACAACGCGAAGAGCACTGAGGTCAAGCCCATACAAGTCGCAGAGAGTAGCTGATATGGTTCAACATGTGTCAGGGTTGCTTAAATCACGTAGCGCTAGGGAAGCCCTAGAGTCCTCATCAATACTGAGAGACTATGAGAAAGTGAGGAAACTGGACTACTTCCTACGAAGATAGCGAGTAACCTGACTACATTTAACCCTCTACTAAATCTAATTCCCTTAGCGGCGGTAGTTATGCCTCAGCTATCCTCGGGCCTAGTAATAGCTGGCGCATACGCGGATAAGGTTCGTAGAGTGCTTTTTGCACAATTACGAAACGAGATAAAATCGGGAAAGATAGAGTCGCGGCAAGTAGCCTACCGCGCAGGAGAGCTGAACAGGATCTTGTTCGAGATACTAGTTAACAAGCTCAAGCTAGACAAAGGCGATGTCGTGAGAATACGCGTGGAGTACGAGCTCAGAGACGGGGACATAGAGTGGAAGCTCAACACGTTACGAGTGGAGGCGTTCAAGAGAGTACCAGATAATGAAGTGGAGAAGGCTGTAAGAGAGGTCATAGAGTCAGCAAAAGAGGTACTGGCTAGGCCAGTAACAGAGGAGGAGAGAGCATGGACTGAGGCAAAAGAGAGAGAAGTCGAGAGAGAAGTCGCCGCAAAGAGGGAGGAGGTTCTCAGGAAAGAAGAAACATACCCCATACCAGTAGAGATAGCCGACGCACTAATAGTCGGTAAAACAAGGAATAATGAGACAATAGCGTTACTCAAGGATAGCAAGGGCGAGAACACGGGAATGGCTATACTAGCTCCAGAAAACAACAAAACCAAGGCAACATTTATAATAATATATGGAAAAGAGGCCTACAAAGCTGAAGCAACAATTGAAGAAAACATAGAGAAACTAAGCACATCTACACAATCCCTAGCTGAGAAAGCAAACCAGCTAACCTACACAAAGATAGAGAAGCAAGAGGCCGAGAAAATAATAAAACAAAAACTAGAAGAACTATACTAACACGACCATGCTTCACACACCATTTCTTCGGCGAGGTCTCCAATCATCATCCTTCTCAGCATAAATCGGCTTCCACATCCCATACCCTCCACATGCACTAAGCTTAAATAAACCAGCCCACAAAATTATATCTGATATGAGAGGGT